>JAISZO010000083.1 GCA_031269105.1 Planctomycetaceae bacterium
ATATCGACAAGATCAAAGAAATTCGTAACTTAATCAAGAGGGCAATCCCGCCTTAGGATACTCCAGAGAATTTAATTCTGCTCAATAAATCATTCTTTAAGGTTTTTTGCAAATTGTAATAAAATATCCCGCGTTACAACTCGATAAAGGTGCGTAAAAAGAACAAAAAGTGCGATCATGAATCCATCACCAACGCAAATTTTCTCGTATTCCGGCTTCGGACCATCCCACTCCACGCCAAAAATGACCAACCAAAAAAATATTCCCCCAAGAAAACAAAAAAAATATCGCCAAAAAAATAAAATGACCACAAAAAATGTGTAGATACTTTTGCCATTGGAGGGGCGCCCGTCGGCGCAGCCGACTGACGGGGTGGTTTATAGAAGTTAAAAGTAGATCACTGTAACCTAATAAAAACCTTAGCGCCTCAGCGTCTCCGTGTGAAACTTTTTCTTATACAAATGTTTTTTCTCACACAAAGACACGAAGACAGAAAGGAATTTAATCAGGTTCCAGGAGCCAGATACCAGGGTTGGCTTGCAACACGCGAAAATACGGCAAGCCAATGCTGGAATCTGTTTGAAAAACACCCTACGCATGTAGTCGAGACGACTGCGTTCCTAATGTTTTTAGAAGTTCCTTCAAGATTCGAAAAAACTCGTAACTTCCGAAAGACGAATCGTTTTTTCGTAAAGAGCGCGTCCGATAATGCAGCCGGCGAGTTTCGCGTCGTTTAAGTTTTTTACGTCGTCAAACGTCGTTACTCCTCCCGACGCAATCACCGGTACGCGGACATGCTGTTGCATCGCCCGCATTTCAACAAGATTCGGTCCTTTCATCATACCGTCGGTCGCAACATCCGTGTAAATCATTGCGGCAAGCGGCGATTCTTCAAATTGTTTCGCTAATTCCATTGCCGAAGTTCGGCTCGTTTCCAGCCAGCCGTCGGTAGCAACCCATCCGTTTTTCGCGTCAACGCCCAGCGCCAACTTTCCGGGATATTTGTCGCACATTTTACGAAACCAATCCGGTTGCTTCAGCGCCAGCGTTCCAATCACAAGCCGCGCGATTCCTTCATTAAGAAAAAGCTGAATCGTTTGTTCGTCCCGAATACCGCCGCCAAGTTCGCATGGGACATCAACCGCCCTCGCCAAATTCCGAATACTTTCCAGATTCGTCGGTTTACCGTCTTTAGCGCCGTCCAAATCCACAAGATGCAAACGCTTTGCTCCCTGCGAAACCCAATACTTCGCCATTTTCGCCGGATTCTCGCCGAAAACCGTTTCCTGCGAATAGTCTCCCTGACGAAGCCGCACGCATCTTCCCTGACGAATATCAATCGCGGGCCATATTTCCATCGCATTTTCTTTCTAACGACAAGAATAAGCGAATCATTCTTCCGCCGCCGCTTTTGCTACCGTTTTTGCTACCGTTTTTTTTCGTCCGCGTTTTTTCGTTTTCGGTTTAACGATTTCAGCTTTACGCTCAATACGGCGTTCTTTGAGACGCACCGCTTTACCGACGCGACCGCGCAGGAAGTAAAGTTTCGCGCGTCGCACGACCGCCGACCGTATCACTTCGATTTTTGCGATTCGCGGCGATGAAACGGCAAATTTCCGCTCCACGCCCTCGCCCGCGACAATGCGGCGAACCGTAAACATCTCGGCGGTTCCGCTTCCGCTTCGCGCAATCACAACGCCGTTGAAAAGCTGAATGCGTTCCTTGTCGCCTTCGAGAATCCGGCAATGCACGTTCACCGTATCGCCGATTTCAAATTTGTCGATGTTTTCTTTTTGGGAAAGTTGTTCCACATATTTCATCAGTTCCTGACTCATAACTGTTTCCTCAATAAACTTTCTATCATTCCCGCCGTCGTTCGCCGACAGGTTTTTCTGATTTTAATTGTTAATCTATCCTAAAAGTTTTCCGGCAGGATTTATAAAAATCGTTTTATAAATTTTCATTCATTCCGCTCAAAAATATCCTATCAAAATTTTGCGAATAAACGCTCGCGTTTTAATTTTGAAAAAGGTCGGGGCGGCGTTGTTCGGTGCGTTTGACCGCTTCTTCCGCACGCCATTGTTGAATTTGTTCATGATTTCCGCCAACCAAAATTTCCGGCGCTTTTAATCCGCGATAAACGCGCGGACGCGTGTATTGCGGTCCTTCCAACAAACGGTTTCCTGCGGAAAACGAATCGCACAAACTTGAATATTCATCGCCCAACACGCCCGGCACAAGCCGGACGACCGCGTCAATAATCGCCATCGCCGCCGTTTCGCCGCCGTTAAGAATGTAATCGCCTATCGAAATTTCTTCCGGCTGCAAAATCTGCGATACCCGCTCGTCAAATCCTTCATAACGTCCGCACAACAACAAAATCCGCCGTTCCCGCGACAATTCTTCAACAAACTTTTGATCGAGCCGTCTTCCCTGCGGAGTCATCATCAACAGCCGCCCGCGATTCGCAACGTTTACCTGCACGTCCTCGACGCACGGCACGACGCAATCCACTTTCAACACCATTCCCGGTCCGCCGCCGTAAGGCGAATCGTCAACTTTGCGATGTTTATCGGCGGACCAATCTCGAATATTATAACGCCGCACGTCAATCAATTTGCGGTCAATCGCGCTTTTGACCAAACTCTCCGACAGATAACCGTCAAAAATATTCGGAAACAGCGTTAAAATATCAAATAACATGAAAACGTGATTTTATTTTTCAAGCGTCATTGCCAGAATATTCTGTAACGCCTGCTGTTTGCGTTTCGTAAGGTTTTTCGCATTTTTAACATCAACAGCGAAACAATCTTTTTATCTTTTGTTTTTTTCGTTTTTAAGGTAAATACGGGCTGCAATATAAGCGCAAGCCAATGCGTTGATCGTCATTATAAACACCCATCTTCGCATTTTGTTGTGATTTATTTCTTGCGATGGCAAACCGGGACCAACAAATGTTCCCACTAATTTTTCGCCATCCCAATATTTTAAGGTACTATCTTGAATCACTTCGCGCCCCATTGGTAATCCAAGCGATTTTAATTCAAATTCATCGTCTGAAACATTCTGATTAAACTCGGCACGGATAATTTTTATTTTTTCTTCATCGGTTACTTTCCCTTCTTTTTCACAAATAGTAATGATTTCTTCCGGAAACCAATGACATCCATATTTTTTAGGTTTATTTTCATAACGCCATTTTTGGGTCATAAACGAATACTTTTCCAACGATTCGCTCTTCAAAACCAAATAATCTAAATCCGGCGCTATCCAAGTTTGCGTTTCCTGATAATAATCGCTTCGACGTCTTTGATAAGAGAGTTTCCATGTTTTATACCCGCCTATTTTATCAGGCGTTATTTCAATTTGTTCCGCGTCGTCCGGCAAAAGCAATGTAACGTCAAAAGAATAATTTTTAAAAAAGCCCAAATCCATTGGCGCAATACCAATCATCCATGGAGGCGGCTCGTGCATCGACGAAAATGGTAATTCTTCCATTAGGTACTTTACCGCATATTTATCATCCATTGGAACCATAGTTCTCGCTTGAGAACTCCAAACATTTGTCGCACATGGCGGATTATCGTTCTTTTGATCTTTAACATTATTGCAATGTTTGACTTTTATCTTATCCGGTTTGAACCAAAACGAATAATCAACAATTAAACGCTCATAGTTTTTACTATGACTGCTTTTAATATAGTGTTGTTCAAGCTGAATATATCCGATTGTGATTTTCTTTCGTTGATTGAGAACCTGTTTTACCAATTCCAACGGTTCAGGAATTTTTTCTTCTTGCGCACATACTGAACCTTGTAAGAAAAAAAATTCTATCAGCAATAAACCAATGACTTGTTGGCGTCGTTTGTTTTTCATGGATGATTTTTTTTCAAAATTCAATATTTCGCCGGACGCTGTTTCGCAAGGTTCAATCTGGTATTGATCAATTGTCAGAAATGTCAACGACAGTTGCGCATTTCCGACAATTCAATATTATAAATTTTCTCTTACTCGTTTTCGTTTTCCTGTTCGACTTGCGTTTGCGGCTTGAGTTTCGGCACAAGGTGTTCGGGGACGACCGGACGGCGGCGCGTTTGAGCGAGCCGTTCCAACGCTTCGCGCTGCGCTTGTAAATGCGTTCCGTTTGGTCCATATTTTTTAATCAAAACCGCCGCTTTGTCGGACGGCTGCGCGCCGACGCTCAACCAATACGCGATTCGGTCGGCGTTGAGCAACGCGCGTGCGTCAACTTCCGGCACCAACGGATCGTAAGTTCCCAATTCTTCGAGAACGCGACCGTCGCGCGGCGTGCGTGCGTCTGTTGCACAAAGACGGAAAAACGGACGATGAAGCCGTCCCAACTTTTTCATACGGATTCGTACAGCCACTTTTTATTATTCTCCTGTGGAAAATTTTAACTTTGTTAGTTTGGGGTTTTATTTATTTTTTCCGTTTTTTACGGAGTTCTTTTTCACGTTGTTTTTTGGCTTTGGCTTTGTCTGCCGAAGAAAGGCGTTTTCCGGTTCCTTTTTTGGGAAGAGCCAAACTTCCGCCAAGCGGATTCGATTGCAAACCTTTCGTCAGATTGCTTACGGTTCGGATTCGTTCTTGCAATCCCATGCCGGACATAGACTTCATCATTTCCGCCAGCGGCAAAAATGATTTAACAAGTTCATTGACGTGAGACGGCTGCACGCCCGCGCCATTGGCGATGCGCGTGCGGCGGGATTGATCGATCATTCGAGGATTTCGGCGTTCCGCCAATGTCATGGAGTCAATGATTCCGCCGAATTTTTTCATTTCTTGGTCGGCGTCAAGATTCATGCTTCCCATCAATTTGGCGACTTGTCCCATACCGGGCATAAAACTGAGCAACTTTCCAAACGTGCCAAGTTTTCTCGCCTGCAACATCTGCTTACGAAAATCGTCGAGCGTAAACTCGCCTTTTTCTAATCGTTCCTGTTGACGTTTCAGTTCGTCTTTATCGAGTTTTTGCTGCGCTTGCTCAATTAACGTCAACATATCGCCCATACCGAGAATTCGTCCCGCCATTCGGTCGGGATGAAATTCTTCAAGCGCGTCGAGCGTTTCGCCGGTTCCAATAAATTTAATTGGCACGCCGGTAACATGTTTGACGGACAACGCTGCGCCGCCGCGCGTGTCGCCGTCGAGTTTTGTGAGAATAACTCCGTTGAGTTCGAGCGCGTCGTTAAACGCTTTCGCGCTATTGACCGCATCCTGACCAGTCATCGCATCGACAACGAAAAACACATGGTCCGGCGAAACTTTTTTCTCAATTTGCCGAAGCTGCTGCATCAATTCCTCGTCGATATGCAAACGTCCGGCGGTATCGAGAATTAAAACGTCAACGCCAAGCGATTGCGCTTTTTGAACGGCTTGTTGACAAACCAGCGTCGGGTCTTTGTTTGTTCTGTCCGTATGAACGGGAATCTCAAGCGTGTTGCCGATAATTTCTAATTGATCAATAGCGGCGGGACGTTGAAGGTCGGCGGCAACGAGCATCGGTTTGAGGTTTTGTTGCAAAAGCGAATTGCCTAATTTGCCGCAAGTTGTCGTTTTACCGGAACCTTGCAAACCGCACAACATAATAATTGAAAGCGGTTTTTGTAAACGCAATTCGTGATCGACCGGTCCCATCAGTTCGATCAGTTGTTCGTGGACAATTTTTACAAGTTGTTCGGTCGGATCGAGCGTTTTCATCACGCGCTCGCCAAGCGCTTGCTCCGTAACGCGCGACATGAAATCCCGAACAACGCTAAAACTCACATCGGCTTCAAGAAGTGATTGTTGAACAAGCTGAAGTCCTTCGCGCATATTTGATTCGGTCAGTTTTCCTTTTCCGCGCAACGTTTTAATGGCGGAGTACAGACCTTCCTGAAGGGACTCAAACATAGTGGATTCCGATTTTCTGTATTTCTAATTTTCCAAAGAACAACGAGACAAACTTTACACGCCTCGCGTTCCGTTGAACAGCGAATTACCAAGAATGCAAAACAAGAGCGTTTCCAGAAAGCGCCAGGCTCGCCGGAAAACCACTCCTAATATGTTAAATATAAACAATCAAAATTATTTTGCGTATTTTAACTCAAAATTTTCGATTGAAAAGAGGAGGGAACAAGATTTTTCTCTGATATTTGACAATCTGTTTCAAAAATCAAATTTGAGATATTTTTTCGACGGGATTAACATGATCGGTTGGAATAAAAAATCCTGTCAATCCTGTTGAAAAACAAGTTTTTAAAAGTTTCTATACTCTTTTCGCTAACGAAACAGCGCTTATCAAGTTGGCGTCGCTGTTAAATCCTAAATTCCAATCGTTCAAAATAGCCGTATCGTTGGCGAATGGAGTATATGAGTTTAATTTATAGGTTGTCCTTCCCTAAACATTAGCCGTGCATCGGCGGCGATCATCGCGTTTCTGTCAAATAGAAGGCGTCGGTTTTTTCTCGATAATGGTATGTCGGCTTTTCCGACGCCGTTGTATAATGCCCGTATCTTTACCCTTCGATTCTTTTTCATAGGAGACGAACTTGCGAAGTATAAAACGTGTAAGAAACTTTACAACGTCCGAGAAAACGCCTTTGAGGAATTAGCTCGTTTGAGCCAAAGAAGCGTTGATGAAATGTCGGAACGTTTTATTAAAACAAAAACGGACTCGGTCAAGATAAATTTCAAAACGACCGAGTCCGTTCTGGTTATTCAAATAGAAAGCCTATTATATCATGGTTCCGGCGAGCCGACGGAAATTGCCGAATTGCGCGTGCCAATCGCTCAATCAAAGTATTCGGAATGCAATTTGGAAAAAGGAAATCCATTCTGGCAACCTCTCACAACCCGCCATTTCCAGAACGTGCGCATAGGTTAGATCAGAATAAAATTTTTTCGGGAGGAGCATATCATGTCGCAAGATTCGTTGCCGCGTAGAACATATTTTCGGCGCGATGAAACAACGGGTTGGCAACGAGACGAGGGAGAACGAGCGAACAGCCGGAGCGACCCAAACGCCCGATCTTTGAAAAACCTCTCGTTGACGATATTACGATGGAAGCCCTTGTCGAGGTTTTAAGCGACAATGATTTCGGCTGCATTCACGCAAAAGACGAATTAAGCGGCTTTTTTAATAGTTTTAATACTTACCATAAAGGAAGCGGCGAGGGGAGCAAAATCATTGCGCGTCGAATTCGTCGCCCCTGAAAAAAAGACCTTGTTTATTTTCCGATTTTTTTTGGCGATCGGAATGTTTGGCAAGGCGGTAACGAGGGCGGCGAGTTGATGAAAAGCGGCGATCAATCGACAAA
>JAISZO010000090.1 GCA_031269105.1 Planctomycetaceae bacterium
CTCCTTGTTCGTTGGTTATACAAGACGTAATTATGACCTTTTTACAATTTTATGTCAGCAGCAACCTGCAAAATTCAACTTTATTTAAAAACACCTAATACGGTAGATTCAGAAAAATTACAATTCACACGTCAAGACGAATTTTAAAGGAAGAGGAGTATACAAGAAAAAAATGAAAGTGAATTAGGTATTGGACGCGATATATTTTCAAAAAAAGGTTTTGGAATGGTTTTTACAACTCATTATGTTTTTTTACGTCGAAAAGCCAATGAAAAAATCCCCTCGCCTGTCCTCTTAAACAATTATTTTGACTTAACTTTACCGGGAAAATATCAAATAACATTCTATCGTAAATCTTTTATGATAGGGCAAACATACAATACTCCATTAGAATCAAATACGATTGTGCTTGAAATTACGGACAAATTATTCATTCCAAATGAATTTTTAACCAATGATTATCTAAAAACATTAACAGCGCCTGTGATTTTTTCAATAGGGGGTTAGGGATTTTTTTTCGCTGGATTCCATTTTTGTTTGTTCTTTACCATCGGTAACCTTTCGCCCGTCTTTGTTACTCTGGAGGAACAATCGCTATTCCAATTTTAACGGGCGGAACTTTGACAAGAGTTTTCAGCGCGAGTTCTAACGGCGGCAAAATTTCCGCGTTGGGAAATTGCTTTAACCATTCTTCCGGGCGTCCGGTTTCCAAAGAATAATAGAAATCTCGATTTCCGAAACAGTTTCTTATGGAATGACGCGGAATTTTTCCCGGTTCGCCAATCAACCAAAGAAGAACGCCGCCTCTTTTGCGAAAATCCTCTTCTTTCGACCAGATAACGCTGTAAACTTTCGGACTGGGATGAATATAAACGCAAGCGGATTCCGTCAGCCAATCTTCTCCGCGCACAAACGGAAGCGGCGTTGCGTATCGTTCCGACCAAATTGTTTGAACCGATTGCGCCAATTCTTTGCCGGGAAAATGATAACGCGAATCTTTTCCGGTAAAAACCGGCGAAAGTTGCGCCGCCAAAATTGTCAATGCGGCAAAAAGAAAAATGACGCCGAAGACAAATTTCATCGACCGTGAAAATTTCTTTTCATTTTCCGCAGGAATTTTCAGCGTATAAAGCAGAAACGTTGGAAAGAACAACCACAAATGGCAGCCGAGCGCAGTCCGCATATTTCCGGCGCAGAAAAACGCGACAATCATTTGCAAAAGAAGCGGCGCGAAAATGAAGAACGTCAAAAAACGTCCCGTCAAATCAGCGCCGCATTTTGCAAAATCCCATTTCCACCGAAAACTAATCGCAGGAAAAGTCGGAATTAAAAGAACGGCGACAAGAGGAATTTGTTTGAAGAGAAAAAGAAACGGCGAAAGGAAACGATCGGAAAGCGCCGGTTTTTCTTTTCCGATGGAATGAAGCGTGTAATTCAACTGCTGAAAATGATGTTGAATGATCCAAATCAACAAAGGAAACGCGAGAAGAAAACAAATTCCGACGGAAAGATACGGTCCGGACGTTTTCCAAAACTTTTTGGCTTGCGGTTCAACAAACATAAAAATTAAAATGGTAACGATCAAGACAACGGTCGTGAATTTGCAGTACATTCCAAGTCCGAGGGCGCAGCCGGTTAATATCCAGTAACGTTTTTTATTTTTCTCCAAAGCAAGATAAAGAAAAAAAACGGCGGCGATCCAAAACAACCGCATAAAGGTTCGGTTGTTGTAAATGGTACTGTCGTAATGAAAATAAGAGTAAGACAAAAGCGTCAAGGCGGCTAATAGCGCGAATTTTGGCGAGAGAATTTTTTTTGCAAAATTCCAGACCGTAAAAACGGTCAGGACGCACGCGATTTGCGAGGCGAGATACGGCGCAAATTCCGCGCGATGAAAAATAAGAGAAAGAATTTCGACAATCCAGCCCTGAAACGCCGGATGTTTGAACGTGGACAACGTCCAATTTTGCCCGATAACCATCATTTCCATCGTATCGATTTGGTAATTGGGCAAAAAGAGGGCTGGCGCAAACGTCCAGAAAGTCGCGTGAAGAAATAACGCCGCGATAAAAAGAAAAGTTCTGTCGCGGCGGGTTTTCCCGAAAAAAACGTTTTGGAAATGAAAAGACATGATTATTTTTATAGTATTTCAGCGGAATTTTCCATAAAGTCTTGTCGTCGTTTCAACAAACCTTATTTTCCTAACAAAACAACATCAGTCGCAAAAAATTCCGCAAAATACTAACATTATTACTTCATGATTCATTTATTTTTTTGCGAAAGGTTTATTGGTAAAAGTTGTGTTCTACTTGCATTTTTTAATAAGCGTCAATCATCGCGCCGATCAATAAGTTTTTTAGTTCTTCAAACGGCAGATTTTGAAACGCGCCGGACGCCTGACGGTGTCCGCCGCCGCCGAATTGCGCCGCGATTTTACTGCAATCCACCGCGCATCGACTCCGAAAACTAATTTTAAAACCGCCGGTTCGTTGTTCAACAACAATCAACGCCATTTCCGTTCCGCCAATTTCCAACGTTCGATTAATAATGTCTTCGCTGTCGCCGGAAACCGCGCCCGCTTGATCAAAATCGTCAATGCGAATATTGGTAAACGCCAGTTTGCCGTCAAAATGTAATTCCACCTTTGCAAGCGCCCGACCAATCAGGCGGATTTTTCCGGCGGATTCCTGTTCGTAAAGATGATTGTAAACAATATGCGGTACGGCTCCCGCGACAATCAATTCCGAAACGACCGCCAACGTTTCCGCCGTCACGGAAGAAAATCGAAACCAACCGGTATCGGTTGCAAGCGATGTGAAAATTGCCGTCGCAATTTCCGGCGTAATATTAACGCAGCGTTCTTTGAATTGCAGCGCCGCCTCAAAAACGAGTCGTCCGGTGGCTTCCGCGCAGTTATTGCTAAAAATAATCGCTCCAATGTCGTCGCCAACAGCGTGATGATCAATCGCGATAATGATTCCGTTACTCGTTTTATGTTGTTGCAAAATCGACTTCATGCGTCCAAGCTGCATCCATGAAATCGTGTCTAACACCAAAATCGCATCGACCGTTTCGAGCCAGGCGAAATCGCGAAAAGAATCAAGAATTTCGATTTTGTCCGAACCGTCGAGAAATTTTAAGTCGGGCGGAATCGGGTCTGCGTTCAAGATGCGGACGTCTTTGCCAAGTTGCCGCAATATCGCCGCCATCGCTAATTCGCTGCCGATACAATCGCCGTCGGGACGAATGTGCGCCGTCAGTAAAAAACGTTGCGAGGCGTCAATCAAAGCGGTAAATTTTGACCAGTTTTCCAGCGAGAGCAGCGATTTCATCTTTTGCGTTTCGTAAAATAAAATAAGAAATGAAAATTTTAATTTTCGCTTAGTTAAGGAGTTATTATAAAGTCAAACGAGACAAGCGTCAACACGATTCTCGAACAAAGAATCTCTTTTCAAGCCATAAAATTTTCGCCGCCGTGCGAAAAAAACGGAAATTTGCCCTTGACCGAGCCGCAAAAAACTGATACTCTCCGCAAAAAGGTCGGCTTTTTCTTTTTTCGGTTCAGAGAATAAACAGAGCGGCAGACTTGTTTTGCATGCCGTAAAAACAATATGGAGTTAAAATTATGAAATCATGGACGTCCATTTCATTGGCATCTTTCTTTCTTTTTGCCGTCATGATTTTGGCGGAATGTCAAAATCCTATTTTTGCCCAAGTTCCCGCCGCGCCCAATGCGGGAACCTATCCGCCGCAATATCCTTATCCTCAAGAGCGTTCCGGCGGCGCTGGATATTCCAATACGCCAAATTCCGGCGGCGGTATTCCGGCGTATCGTTCGCCAAATCTTCCGAACGCCGCTTATCCGAATCCGCAACAGCAAGCGAATCAAGGTTACGCAACGCCTTATCCGCAAATCGGTTCTAATGGAACGCCCAACGCGGTAAACGTTCCCAACGGCAACAATAATTTTCCGAACGGCAATTTTCCCAACGGTCAAAACGTTCCGACTGGAAATCCGGCGGATCGCGCGAATTATATGATAGAGCATCCGCTTGGAGCGCCGTTGAATGGAAATCATTCAACGATTAATCCTTCGCTTGGCGCCGCGCCGAACATTCCGCAAATCATTCCGCCGCCTAAAGATTATACGTTGACGCCGCAGGATCAACAGAATATCGAGCGTTTTCTCGCCGCGTGGCAGGAAAAAAGCAAAACGATTACCGCATTGGATTATGATTTTCTCTGCTACGAATATAACTCTTTCAGTAAAAAGAATGAAAAAACCGGACAACTGATAGCCGTTCATACCACGTATGGCAACGTCAAATACCGCGCGCCGGACAAAGGAATCATTGAGACAATCGGAGAATACGACGCAAACGGTAATAAAATCGCCGAAACCAATCTGAAAAGCAAGTTCGTTTGTACCGGAACGTCCGTTTACCAATTCGACCACGCGGCGAAAAAATTAACGGAATTTACGATCCCCAAAGAACAGCAGGGAAAAGGCGTTCTGGATTCGCCGTTGATGGTTTTAGTGGGAGCGAATCCGATTGATTTGCAGGGACGGTTCTATCTTAAGATTCTTCCACGATTGGAAAATATGAAAAATTGCGTCCGCTTTCAGGCGTGGCCCAAATTGCCGGACGACGCGAAAGAATTTAACAGCGTTGTCGTCGTCATTGACGACGCGACGTTTGACGCCCGCGGTTTGCAGTTGTTCAACATTGACGGAACGTCGTGTAAAAATTATATCATCACCAACACGAAAAAAAGTATTCCGGGAAAAATCGGAGAGTTTTTGACGTCCAATAAAGACGATTTTGAACGGGAAACGATTCTCAAATCGAAACCGAAAGATTGGATTTACACCCGTGAAAATCCTATCGACGCCGCCGCGTCCAATTCTCAACTTTCGCGACAACCAAATCCTATTGTTCCTTACAGAGCGCCGGATACGACGCCCGCTCAACCGAATCCGCCGTATGCGTCGCCAGTTCCTCCGCAAACGCAACATTTGGCGCAACCCAACGGATTCGCGCCGGCAACGACCGGTATCGCGTCTGTTCCCGGACAGTATTTGCAGGACGCCGTTCCGTCCGCCGCCAGAAACGAGAATAATTTCCCGCAAACACCCCTGAACAACAACCCGCAAGCTCCTTTGAACAGTCCGCAAGGTTATTACCAACCGCCGCAACCTTCGGAACAAATCGCGACGCCGCCCAACTCTGCTCCTTCCGCTTCACGATGGCGATAAAATGATTTTATGATGCGGCGGCGTGTGGAAACGAAATGAGCAAAGCGTTTTTGTTCTTCACTTTTATTTTTTCACTCAATATGTTTGCCATTTTGTAGATTTTCCTGTCGATTTTACCGATTTTCGGTCAGTTGAATTGATTTTTCGGCGAGTTTCTGATAATTTGATCTTCTACAATGGCTTAATGGAGAATACCAATGGCGAATTGAAGAACGACGTCGAGCTAATGGAGAACTCCATTAGCCAATTGGAGACGTCTTTTTGATTAAGGGTTGACATCTTTTTTAAGAACAAGCGTCGGACAAGGGGCGAGATGCACAACGCGATCGGTTGTCGAACCAAGTAATAAGCGAGTAAGTACTCCGCGACCATGCGACGGTATCACAATGAGACCGGCATGAATTTCGGCAGCGTAATCAGCAATCTCCGTTCCGGCGTTTCCAATGCGGATTTCAAACGGCAAATCGCCGCAATCGTGCGATATAAGAAATTCTTCAACTCCTTTTCGCGTCTGTTCAATACGCATGGGTTCATCCGCAACAATCCAAGCCGCCTCCGGGTCAATCGGCTCTAACACCGACGTCACATGAATGACGCGAATGAAATCACGTCGCTCGGCAATTCGACACGCCGTCTCCAACGCATAAAAAGAAAAATCCGACATGTCCGTCGGAACGACAATCAATTTTCCTTGAAACCAAGTCACCGCATTTCTCCCGTTTCAGCAGGTTTGTTTTTTACAACGCCTCATGAAATATTGCGTTATAGAAATTATACGCTACAAAATCACGCGGTAAAGTCAAAATCCGACGACCATTTACGTTTTTCTGTTTGTTGTCATAATGAACTGTACTTTCCAAAAATTTTAAGCCGAAATTTCCGTGTTTTTTATCTATTTTAGTAATTTTGAACACCTTCGATGGGTGCGCAAAAGTGCATTTAATTCAAATATATTAAAAAAACC
>JAISZO010000290.1 GCA_031269105.1 Planctomycetaceae bacterium
AATAACAACGGACAACATTGTCCCGCAGAAAAACTCAACAAAAAACGATACCACAAAAATTGGCTGCAAAACCGACTCATCGCAACTTCAAACTCAAGAAAAAAACAAAACACCTAATATGGTAGATTCAGTGATTTTGCATTCCATAAAACGTTGATATTCGGCGGAACCTTTATCAATAACAAGCGACGTCCGGCTTCCCACTTCAACATTTTTCCTGCCAATCGAATGATAATAAGTATCCGGTCCTCCATTCGCGGATAATTGTTGCGGCACATTCGGCAAGGAAGAAGAGGAGTAATCATTGTACCCGCCAAAATTGTTTGAAATGATCGCTTGTTGCGTCATAACGCCGTGATTACGGTTGTTTCCGGGGTTCGCGGCATTCGCAAGTTGCGCAAAATATCCAACTAACGTCGTATTGGGAGCAAGCGGCGAAAGAACGTTTTCAAATTCAACTCGCAGAAATCCGTTGATCAGTGAAATGTCGGCATTTTCAAGCGACGCCAATTCATTCACAATCACCGCCGATTGTTCAATGGTTAATGTTTTCGGATCGGAAATATCAATCCGATAACCCGGCGTCCATGTCATTCCTTTTGTCATGTAAAAGAGCGAAATTGTTCCTTCGCTTTTCTTTTCAGGAACGTTGCCCACATTGAAAATCATAACGGGAATTTTCTTTTGCATTGAAACCGGTTCTTGTACAGTGATCGTTTTCACTTGAGATAATTCGATATAGACCAATCCGTTTTCAGTGGAAACAAGCAGAAAACGAAAAGGAGCGGACGCGTCGCCATAAGAATTTATGGGATAACGCGAAGAAACAATCGGCGGACTATCCGGTAATAATGAATTGACAATATCATTATTATCGTTATTCGAACGATCCGAACCGATATAAAGAAGTTTGCCCGTATAAACGACGGCGTTCTCTTTGATAGAAACGGCGATTTTTTTATTTTGGAGTTGCCGCCAATATTCAGCGCCGGATATTTTCGACGCGTCGCTATTCACGGTTTGCGTCGTTACGGTAGTTTCGACCGGAAGGTCGCTTTCGACAAAAAACGTTCCGTGAATGACTTTGGGAACATTTTCCAGCCGATAACTTCCCGCGCCTGAAATCGGGATATGACGACAAGCCCGTTTTTGAAAAGGGCGACCGCCTCAATATTTCCGGTAACATTGGTTTGCTGCTGTGCGTTTGCGGGCAACTCCGATAACAAGAATACTCCTGATAAAATCGCTATCACAAGCATTCCTCGACAATCATTTTTCATAAAACTTATTGTTTGATCCTTTCATTTTTGTTAATCAAAACAACCTTTTCATTCCGGTAAATCGCGCACTTTTCGACTTTTTACAAATCAACACAATTGGTTTCGTGCGTGGAAACAATATTTCAAAAGACGAACAGAAATTTCGTAATATTTCAGCGGATTTTTCCTATGACAATATTGCCGATTGTTTCATTAATCCTTATTTTACCTTATTTTGTTCGGAAAATAAAGTTTTCATCGAAAATATTATCAAGATTTTCTACTCTCATTATTAGGATAGACAGTAAGTTGAATCTTTTACAAGAATGCAAGAGAAAAATTCTCAAAAAATCTCCTGCTGATTTTTGAAGACAGAACAGACGCCCAAAATCGGCGTCGGGTTGGTTGTAAACTTTTGACTGTTCGGACGTCATTGGTTAATTCAATGATTTAAGCCGTCGCAAAAATGCAACACAAACTCATGCCGAAACGAATTTTACAAAAAATCTTCCTGACGCAAAATGCCGGATTCGTCTTCGACTTCGGCGTGCGTTTGCCATCGCCAACGCCGCGCGCCGCGTTTCTTTTCTTTGCGGATTTCGGTTTTTAGTTCAATTTTGAATCCGCAAAACGCTTTGATTCGGTCGAAAAATGTCGGTTCCAAAACATACTCGACTCCAACAACATCAAACGGCTGTTCCGGATCGAGATAGACTTTTCTCATCGACGTTTTAGGACCGAAATCTCCTCCGCACACGCTGCACGGCAACGTGTTTTTCGGCGGTCGCACCGCATGTCCGCAACTGCGGCACATGTGACGATATTCCCAAGGTCCATATCCGTAATGTTTTTCTTTCATTGCGACGCGATTTAATATCATCAACAAATTTCGCAGATATTTTTTAATTTTAAAATTTATCTATGAAAATCTGTTGATAAAAATTTATTTTCAATATTTTCTAAAAAATTTCGCGGTTCTTCGCGGCGAATAAAAATATTCGCATTTCTAATAGTTGATTACCGAAGCCAACGCGACACGGTCTTCCAAATTTGGGCGGAACAACGTGATAATCAGCAACGGCAAATACCATGCTATATATAAACCGCCTTGATGCGCCAACCAAAATTGCATACCGATCAAAATAATCGTCGAGCAACTCATCAATGTCGCAAGATGTTTGCGCGAGGGCCAAAACACCATACCGATACAAAAAATCGCAAAAACCACAATCACAGGAGTTCGGTAAACACGGTCAAAATCTTCCCAAATACCGTCCGGCATTCGCAAACGAAAATTATGAACGCCCAACATATTGAGAAGTTGCTGACCGTAATTTCCCATCTCGTGCGGCGAAAACAACAACAGCGTGTAAAATACAAGTATAACCCCAAAAACGCCGATCAGGAAGCGAAAAAGTCCGCGTTTCCAATAATAACTGCACCAAATCGGCAACAGAAAAATCGGGTGAAAGATCAGCGACGCGGCAATGCCGATACACATTCCCGAAAAAAACGGACGGCGGTAAAGCGCGACCGCCCAAATGATGAATGCGCCGGGAATAATATGATCGAGCCGTCCGGTCATTTGATTTACGTAAGGAAGCAAAAGATAAAGCATCGCCGCCGAAACACCGGTCGCAATATTACTAAAATGACAGTGACCGATGTGAACCAATCCGAGAACGATAGCAATATGCCCCAAAATGACCAGCAAAATAACTCCTGATTCGCCCCAAAACGAGCGTTGAAGTTCATTTTGCGCGGACAATGCGGCTGTATTTGAATTTTGTGCGGAATTTTCGTTTGTTGAAATTTCGCCGGAAGATATTGTTAATCCTGACGTTGTAACCGGAAAAGAATTGTCTAAAACGTTTTGTTGTTCGGAATAAGAAACAGGGATAATTTTTCCATCGGGATTTTTGTCCGAATTTTCATTGACCGACAGCGTACCGAAAACGCCATCGTAAACGTGACGGAGCATTGTTTCTGCATTTGGTTCGTTGTTCGGCAAAATCGGCGGCAGATATTTTTGTCGTTTTTTTTCTTCTTCCAATGCCTTTTCGCGGAGATAAACGTTGAGAAATTGCTTGTCAGGCGCCATCACCTGATTGGTAAAATCCGTAACGGCAAGAAATGGTCGAAAACCGGCGATTCGCGTTTGAAGCGGTTTTTGTTGACTTTCCCAATCTTTGAGCGTAAGAATTTGTTCCAGCCGTAAAGTTCTCACAGAATCTACAGTTGCACCACGATTGATTGTAATATTTGCGCACATAAACGCTATCAGCAAAATGACGCTAAGCGTTATCCCCGAAGGGTTTAAATTGGGTTCGAGTAGCGGACGGCGCACCATGAGGAGATCGAGAAACAAACGAATAATAAACAAAAAACCGCAACCAAACAACCAAACGTATCCCGCACGGCTGTTGTTCATAGCGAGAAACAGTAATCCCGGCGTTGTGAGCATCAGTCCGATCACATCTAAATTTCGGATGCTCCAAAAGCGGTTAAACTTAAAAAATACTGCAATAATAATCAAAGACGACAGGTAAAACCACGTCGTTGGCAGCATTTCATATTGAAACAAGGAAGACGGCATTCTTAAATATACAAGAAAGATTTATGGAAAGTCAATCAAAAATAATTTTACGGCGACAAGCAGGATAATCTACACAATAAATTCAATCCTATATTCTATCAGGAAAGAAAGAATTTTGATAGTCGTTTTTCAAAAAATTTTTGGTAACTAGTCAATTTTCTATCATTTCCCATCCATTTAGCAAATTCATGTTACGCATCCTACATAGAAACCAAACCCAAAATTATATCAAATGGCAACAAGTTTTTTGATGTTTTGATGTAAAAATGTTGAAGAATTGAAAGTATTCACAAATTTTTATTTTATATATTTTTGTAAAATCAAGAATATTTAAAATTTATCCATAAAATCACATTTAATTATGACGAAATTAACATTTTCGCTAGAAATATTAAAAAAGATGCTTGTCGGTTTCAAAAAATATCTTACTATATTATATGACAATATTGACTTCGATTTACGACGAATTTGCCTCAATAACGCAAACCGATACATTGGGCGTAAAAAAATCGGTCTTTTCCGCACCGATATTTCCTCATTGTTTCGATAATTTTGCGCAATCACATTATCCTATTCTTAAACAAAAAGACGCGATGGAGCCGCTTAAATTTACAGATCATTTTAAGTCTTTAGTAGAACATGCCTTACAACTGGCAGAACAGTTGGAAGCGAGTTCCGTATTATTTCTCATGGAAGGAGAAATCGACTGGGGACGGTTGAGAAAATTGGTTGGCGGGCTTGATATACCGGTTTTGGTAGCCGCCACCAACGAAGAATATCTCACAGAAGCCAAAGAATTTGGTTTTATTCCTATTCATGTTAAGGTTTCTGAAGATGAGGCGATTTATTCCGTTCTTACTCAAGCGGTATTGCGTGCCGTGGCGGACGACCATTTGAGACCCGGTTCAAAAATTATTATTCTTTATAGCGGTTTTGATCCAACGCAATTTGATTCCGTAAGCGTCATCAATCTCGGCGAGCATCTTGATCGGCTTTCCGGACGGGATTTAAGACAGTTAGAATCCAAAGTACCGCTCAAAACTCTCAAATTGGTCGTTGATCTCGCATTGGAAATCGGTCGTGAAGGACGCGAGGGAAAAGCGGTTGGCACGCTTTTTGTGATTGGCGACACGCGCCGCGTTTTGATGCAAAGTAAACCGGCGGGATTCGATCCGGTTCGCGGTTATCAGCGCGACGAGCGGAATTTAAATGACGCGCGCACGCGCGAAGGAATTAAAGAAATTGCCCAACTTGACGGCGCGTTTGTGATTTCCGCCGACGGAACGTGCGAAGCCGCTTGCCGTTATCTCGACACGTCCACTGCAACGATCACGCTTTCCAAAGGACTCGGCGCGCGGCATTGGGCGGGAGCGGCGATCAGCAGAACAACAAACGCTCTAGCGATCGTTGTGAGTCAATCGACAGGAACTGTGCGTATTTTTCAAAATGGAGAGGTTGTTTTGCGAATCGAATCGCGGCATCGACGCCCAATGGTCTGGCGTGATTTCGATTACGAACCGCCAAACAATGATTAACGCGGCAGTAATTGACAAAAATTTCTCTTGACCGAATTTTTGGTGTTGACAAAAATATTAAACGATGTAAATTACTTTCGAGGTTGTTGATGATTGACGTGTTTTATGTTTTATATTGTCAACGATTAACGCCAGCGTAGCTCAATTGGCAGAGCACAGCTTTCGTAAAGCTGGGGTTGCGGGTTCAATTCCCATCGCTGGCTTTTATTTTGCGCAAATTTTTAGTTTTGAGCGGTTTCAACTTTTATTTTTCTAAAATAACAAACTCGTTTCTTCGTTTGACGGTTACGTTTCCGGGAAACGTTTGTCGGCGCTTTTTTGACGAGACGACAACAAAGTCGGCAAGAAGATTCCAATGTTTATGCGTCATTCCGCGCAACGACCATTTTTGCGATTTCCAAATCATAACAAACAATTCCCGAATCAAGAGACGCGGTTGACGTTGAAGCGGTTCTGTACGCACAATCACTTGTATTTCCGCCATGTTTTGCGGCGCTCTATTTTTTTCTCGATTCGCGCAGAGTTTCACGGTACAATCGTAAAGCCGTTCCGTTTGCGCGGCAATAAATTTGTTCCACTCGGCGGCTTGCTCTCCCAAACGACGAATCGCGTCGGCAACCGACGGATTATATTCGGCGGCGAGTTGTGGTAAGAGTTCGTTGCGGATTTTGTTTCGCGTAAAATGTGATTCATGATTTGTCGAGTCCGTGCGAAACGGTTGTTTTAACGTTGTCAGATATTCCAAAATTTGCGTCTTTGAAAAATATAACATCGGACGCACAAGCGTAACCGCGCCGCTGAGACGCCGCACCGTCGGAATTCCCGCAAGTCCCGCAACGCCGGTTCCGCGAAGAATCCTATGCAAAATTGTTTCCGTTTGGTCGTCGGCATTATGCGCCGTTGCAACATAACGCAACGTATTTTGTTCGGCGGTTTGACATAAAAAATCATAACGCAAACGTCGTGCCGCCGCTTCTAAACTCCCGGAATCGTCCGCCTCAAACATGGCGCTATTCAATGAAAATTCATGGTAAGAAAAATGAAACGTTTCCGCAAGCCGACGAACAAATAACGCGTCGTCGTCCGATTCGTTTTTCCGCAATCCGTGATTCACGTGAGCGACATGAATTTCGCCGAAAGAATTGACAAACGGCAAAGAATCAAACGTCGAAGAATTGACAAGAGCCGCAAAACATCGCAACATCGCAACGCTGTCGGCGCCGCCGGAAACCGCTAATAAAATTCCGGCGGGAATCCAACGAACAACGTTGGAAGATTCGGCAAACGCGCGTTCAAACGAATTGAATTTTGCGTTGTCAAACGTAACCGTTGTTTTCGCCACTTTATATTTCTTGTATTAGTATTCTGAGGAAATATCCGATTGTCTGCGATTGAGACGTTTGTCTTCTATCTCGTTTTTATTTTTCTTGAATTTCCGCAACGCCGTTTTCATGAACAAGAATTGGCGGCAACGTCTCTTTTTTTACGTCGGGGAGATAAACTTCGTCGAGCGGCGTTGCGTCGCAGCTTCGCCGAAGTAAAAAGTAAATTACCGTTGAAGACGACCAGAAATACGCAAACGCAAAACTATCAAAAATCAATAGCAAATTGTTTGGCGCGAGTCCGATTTGACGAACCGTTTCGCAAAACGCAAAATACGCCAATCCGACGGCAAACGTGTAAACGACAAGGTTGCAAACGTGATAAAACACGAATTGCACCGGACGTTGATAAACGTAAGAAAACGCGCGGCTGACTGCGTCGAATGCGTCGGAACCTTCCGCGCTGACGGCGGCGAACATAAGAGGCCAACCAAACGCAAAACCAATCGTGATTAATGTTGCAATTAACGCAAACGGAAACGTCAACGCAAAAAATATCCAGGCGACGATTGTACCGTATAATGCACCATCAATGTGAAAAATTCCGAATAACCATTGAAAAATCCAAACAGGAATCAACGCGCAGAAAATACCAAGCGTCGGCAGAATGATTGCGCCGATGTACGACAGCCATTTTTTCCGCACAAAATGAAAAAGTTGTAGCAAACTTTCACGTCGGTCGGCGGCAAAACGCAATGCAATAATGCGCGTGATTGCTCCGCCGATTGTTCCCCAGATGATTAAAATTATGAGAAACCAAACGAGTTGATTCCAAAAAGCCGGAGAATAAAATGAACATTTCGGAGGAAAAAATACCTTAAAACCTGTTGCAGTTAATTGCGTCCAGCAATGAGGAATATCTGTTGGAACGTTTAATGGCGGCGATGTTTTAGAAAATTTTGGGTGATTGGCGGTTGGCGTATGACTTAATTGAATACGCCAAAAATCAGGCGTTCCAGTAAATAAAACCGGCGTCGGCGGCGTAAGCGAATTGTAATACATTGGTAAATAGAGATGAACGAATGCGCGTCTCCAATATTCCGGCGAAAGTAACGTAAATACAGACGCAGACAAATCTACTTGAAGTTCTTTTGTAATCGGCGCTCTGTTTTTTTTAAGATTTGCCGTTTGCAAAGCTGTTTTGGATAAAAACAAATTCACCGCAAACGAAGTCAGCAACACGCCAAGCAGCGCAAAAATAAAAACGCGGACGCCCAGCGCAAAGCGGAACGCTCGCGGAAGAAGAACGGCGGGACAAACTTGCTGCCAATCCACTCGCCGTAACACATTATCGCCGTTTTCGTACATCGTCCAATTCCTTTCAATTCAATATAATATTGATTTTTCTGAATAATTTTTCAAAAACATAACTTTTCAGAACGTCCGGTTTACAGTTTCATAACTCCGTTCCGTTATATTATGTACGATTTTACAAAAAAAGAAAGGACTGATATTTAAGAAAAGAAAAATTCAATTTGAAAATAAAAGATTTTTGTAATATTTCAATGAAATTTATGTTTTTTGAAACGTCCCGCCGATATTTTTCTTAATTCAGATATTGGAATATTTTTTCGACAGAATAAACAAGATGGATAGGATTTTATAGAACGTCTTATCTTGTCAATTCTGTTCATCTTGTCTAAAAATAATTTTTGAGAGATTTTTCGTTAATAACTTTAATTCTATGGCGGCGACACTTCGATATTGAACGTTTTCTCGCCGGATTTTTTGACCTCGAAAGACAACGGCGTTGTATTCGATTCGGTAAATTTTTTGTGAATCAAGGAAACGCCTTGTTCTTTTGCGTTGTACTCAATCGCGTCTTGAATGTAAACTTTGTACGTTCCGGGCGGCAAACCGTCGTTATCTTTTAACGATCCGACCGTATATTCGCCGTTTTCATTCAAGCGACGTTCCGGTTTCAAAACAGACAACGCCGGTTTTGAGCGGCTTGCCGTCTTGAAACGTCACTTTTCCGCCAAGCGGAATTTGACCATTATCGCATCCGGCAAGGAATAAACAAGTCGTCAGTAAAATAAGAGAAGAAAAAATTTTCATCGTTTTAATCCTTTGGTTTTGTTGAAAAAACATACTTATCGCACTTGAAATTTCTATTTTTAAACACGGAAAGCGCTGAATACGCAGAAAAAATTTTTACTAAAATTTCCGTGTTATTCCGTGATTTCCGTATTCAAAATAATAAAAACAAAAACCAAGTTTTAAAGTAAGAAAAACGCCTACTCTTAATCATCTTTGATTCAAAGAAAAATTTTTCAAGAAAATTCAAAAAATTTTCACATTCCTCTCGTTGGATTCAAGATTTTGGTGTATGCTAGAAACTAATCAATGAAA
>JAISZO010000327.1 GCA_031269105.1 Planctomycetaceae bacterium
CCACACGATATTGAACGATGCGGTGAAATTTCGTCAATGGCTTATGGAAAATTATCGGTGTCCCGCAGAAAAGCTCAACAAAAAACGATACCACAAAAATTGGCTGCAAAACCTACTAATCGCAACTTCAAACGCAAGAAAAAAACAAAACACCTAATACGGTAGATTCAATGATTTTTCACAAAAAAATGTCCTATAGATGATTGTACTTGCCCCTTGACCACTACCCTATTTCTTTATCCAGCATTTTAGTTATCATTCTACTCTTCGTGAATTGTAAAATAACAATTATTAAATAACTCATAATACCAATTTCAAAAACATATTTGAACGCCACAACCTAACTTGTCGGCAATCCATTTTATTTGACAAATTCTAAATCGCGGACAGTCTAATACAATAACGTCGGTTTTGAATTGCCCACACCAGATTTGTACATTATGTCCGTCCTTGATAATTATCAACAGAAACTTGTAAAACATTTTACTCAACTTTCAAAAGAACGAGACGGAACTGTCTTTTTGCTCGAACACCCGCTTTCCACTGAAAATATCAATGAAATAAAATCTTTTATTCATTCCTTTCATATCGACGTCCAGAGTCTTATCGAGAATTATTACGCCATATTATTGGTTCTACTCACTGAAACAGGTTATTATTACGCTGGAAACGGAACAGATTTTTGGAATAAATTCGAAAACGATTGGGAACTCGCTACAATCACAAACACAGAACGACTACAAATACGTAACAAATTCAAAAACCAACAATTATTCTGGCATATTGCCAAACCATTTGATACCAATTGGGCAAATCAATTTTCAATAATCGCTAACCCAATCGTAAACGCAGTATTGCCTCTTGATATCCGATTCCCTCTGATGGAAACATTACGCGCTATCCCAATCCGTTATTTTGAAGAAACCAGAGAAACAAAAAGTATTCTTTCATTTATTCAAAAATTTAGTCCAGATTCTTACTCCTCCCGATACAAAAACTGGTTACAATCATTTCCGTTTGTCGATGATTTTGTCCTTGCCTTGACGCTGGAAAATGAAATTCCTCATCTCATAAAAACCGAAACATTAAACCGTATCCGTTACGATTGGGTGAACGATAAAATTGTCGGTAAATCATTGCAAGATTTCAGAAAAAAATATCATCAAGGGCAGAAACTACAACCGCTAACAAAAACAACGGCGTCCACAAAAGAGTTTGAGTCAAAAAGAATTTATAAATGCAATCTTTTTTTAAAATATGAAAGCAACAAATGGACTCTCAACGGACAACTACATATTAAATTTCTAGAATGCATTGTTCATAATCCCGACTTGAAGAGAAAATTACAATCCGGTCAATGGTTACCCAAAGCGTGGAATTGTTTTTCCGTAAAGCCGGCGGCTTTTTTACAACAAGAACTTTTTGAAATTCCACCCATATATTGGAACAAAATCAACATCGATACTCCTTTTATTAAGCCGCCAGAAGATTGTTTAAGTACAATTCGCGACGCTGTTGACGCAATTCGGTTTAACATTGATTGTCCTGCGATATTTAAACCGGTTACAGATATGGAATCGACTGCTCAATATAAACAATGCTCTGCAAAAATTACCGCTAATACAGGATTTTATATTTGCGTTCTCCACGAAAAAGATACAAATATAATCGAAGGAATATCTCTCGACTACTCTATCAATGGCTATTATATATTTCGTATAAATACGGATCAGACTCTAGCGTTAGATTGGGCGAAATCTCATGGAATTGAAGTAAAACAACCATCGCCTTGGAATTGGATAGCTCCTCTTGGACATATTGACCATAACAAAAAATTGATCTCAGTTCTCCCCAGCGACAAGTTCTTTTTGAATATCAAGAATAACGCCGAAATCCAAATTCAATTTAACAACGAACCCGCACAAAATGTCTCTGGTATCATAGCGTTTGAAAGTGGTAATTATTCTATTGTCATTGTTGACGACAATTTGAAAGAAGAATGGAAAGTTATCGTCGTTGAACAAGAAGAGACTCTACCGTTTTTTTCAGCAGAATTAATTGGCGAACCAACCGTAAGCCAACTCAAGAAGCAGGCGTTATCTATTACTTTTGATAGTATTCATTCATTTAAGAATGTCAATTGTCGTATTTCGCTGACGAATAAATCAAACGAAAAGTCAATTTTTTATTCTGATTTATTAGAGAATTTTAATGAAACATTCACTTACACAAGACTATTTTCTCAAGCGTTTGAAGAGAATGAATCCGAATTCAAAAATAACTTTTGGTCTCTAGTCAATTCACAAAAAGACCTCCAACTCGAATTGGATATTCAAGGAGTTTTTCGAAAACAATGGATGCTAGAGTCTGTTCTTAATGGAATTTGGTGGGAAGAAATCAATACCAATAGCCCAATTGCAAAATCCGACGATGAAGAATATAACGTGCAAGAAATTCTTCACCAAGAACGTTATCCGCTTTATCCCGCTGATTGCCAGATATACAGAGCGATTAAAAAAGGCGATAATCCTGTTCCCGTATATCGTGCTGAAACAATTCTTCGTTGTCAATCCAAGTTAGAATTAGGAGGTAATATTTTGAAAACACCAGAACGAATAATAAGACGAAATAAAGATACAAAAAATTCTGTCGGACTCGCTAATATCATTGACGACATGTTAGCATTCCGTCAAGCGCAAACAACAAACGCGGTCGAAGAAATGATTCGATGTAAAATTATAGAAGAATTGGAATCAATTTTTTGGACAATTACTTGCGGTAAAATTTGGACAGATACATTTATTACTCAAAAGAGCGTCGTCTATTATTTGAAACAATGGATTTATCCGCCGCAAATTGCTGATGAATTATATTCTCAAAAAAAATCATTACAAACTCCAGTTGATGTATTAGATACATTTGATCGCTATAAAACCAACCTTCTACGGCAAAGTCCTTATTCTGAATTTTGGAAAATAGAGCAAGTTGTCAACAATTTTTCTTACTTATTTTATTATCCGTCAAAATTTGATTACGCCTTCAAGGAACAAACAATTCAAACCGCATTATTAGACCGCCAATTATTACGAATTTTTTCATTTCTAGTTTTACTGCAAAAAGAGAACAAAAGAGAAATATGAGCCTGCAATATATTGACATTATTAACGGTATTCAATCGCTTCGTCGTCAAGCGGAATTAAAACAATGTCCCGTTTTAGGAGCAGCCGGTATTCGTGCGTTTTGTTATCCGCATCAGCTTTATGTTGTCCGTGAAGTTCTCAGCGATACAAAAATTAGACGCCTACTCGCCGATGAAGTCGGATTGGGTAAAACAATCGAAGCCCTAATGATAATGAACGCATTACGTATTCGTAACAATTATGAATTACGTGTTAGCATTGTCGTAGGTTCGGAAGAACGAGCAAAACAATGGCGAAACGAAATTTGCGGACGGTTTCCTTATCCGTTTTGGAAAGACGATATTCTCGACAACGGAATTGTACGCGATAATAAAATTCTTAATTTACGAAGTAATATGAATGTTTTCTTCGATGTAACTGGTGAAGAAAATCATAAAGACGCTATAGCCGAATACCCAGAAGACGGTTTTAAAATTATTTTTCCTCAATCTTTTGATTCAAATAAAAAATATCTCGAACCGGAACGCAACGATCTATTGATACTCGACGAAATTCATAGTTTCAGCGAGGCGTTGCTTAATTTTCTTTTGTCTCGCTCGGCAGAGTATCAGAATGTTCTTGTTCTTTCAGCTACTCCGCTACTGGGAGACGAAAAATCGCGTTTACAACTTTTGAAACTACTCAATCCGGATCAAGCGGAATTGTCAGACTTGATCGGCGAGAGTCCGCAGTTAGAATCGATTCAGATATTGCGTTCGCGCCGGTTAGATTTTCCTAAAGCATTGCCGCAACGTAAACCTGAAATTCGACGTTTTGAACCGTTAGAAAACGATATTAAACGTATCAATAAATCTGGAAATTTATTACGTGAAATGTTGGAAAACGACGCTATCGAAGAAGAAAATGCAACATTATTTGCTCGAAGAGCGACTGTCGGAGGACAAACTCTAATTGATAGAATAGACGATTATCGCAACACAAATCGTTATCCTGAATTTGAACGTTACGCAAATAAATTAACCGAGCTGCGAACATTATGCACAGCAGAACAAGGCGACGCCAGACTTGATGAATTACTCGATTATCTCCTTGAATTTTTTGCAGAAGACAATAATCGAAAAATTATTATCGCCGCACAAGATAACCCAACCATTGACTATTTAACAAAACAAATCAGACGATGTTTGACGGAAGTTAATCAGAAACAACCTAATCAAAAATTCGATATACTTCAACTACGACAAGAACGCCGAAGTCGCGATAATAATGAGAACGAAAACGATCAGGATGAAAAAAAGATTCAGAAAAATAATCGCTCTATCGTAGAACAATTTTGGAACGATAAACATCAAATTCTCATCGCCCATAACGACGCTCGCGAATCTTATAATCTTCAGATTGCGGACGCTCTTGTGTTTTATTCGTTACCTTGGAAGGCAATTGATATGGAACAATGGCTAGGTCGCATTAGTCGATTAGGTCTTCGTAAACCAAAGACAGTTGAAATTATCGCTATTGTGTTACGCGATACAATTGATGAAAAAATTGCCGATATTTATCAGTCTCTCGATATGTTTGAGCATCCTCTCGATTTAGAAAAGAACAAATCAATCTTTCAAGAGATCGAAAAAACAATACGCCAAACTGTTCTGGGCGATCAACAAACAGACGTTAAACGGTTTATCAATCGTCTGCATTTAGAAGACAAAATAGAGGAATCAAATTTGTTGCAAATTGTACTGGAGAAAGAAGCCCAATATATCGACAATAAAGTTCAAGACGACGTTGTTCAACCAGTGATTCAAAAAAAATTGCCGACCAAAAATTATAAACGAATCTTTCCCAAAGAAGACGCTTTGGACGCTTGGATTAACCTGTTACGACAACAGCAATATCTCTATATCAACCGTTACAAAGACGACAATTACAACAATACGCAACACCCAAATTATTATTGCTTCAATGTAATGGACAAACCGCGTAATAGCCGCATTTCTATTCCGTTTCTTGAAGAAGATCCTATCGGAACAAAACCATTTATAATAAAGCGAAATCAAATTCAGATTCCGCCAAGAGACCTCGCGCCAATAACTGATAAACGTTACCGGATAAAGCAACGATACGAAGTTCCGTTTCAATTTTTCAATTTCGGTTCGCAATTACACGATAGTTTTATCAATCATTTTGCTAAAATATTTGCGTATCACAGAATGTATTCTTGCGACGTTTCGTTTAACACAGAACAATTTGAAAATGAAATTCAGGAAGGCGAATATTTAATTGGAATATTGACAACTCAACGGAAACAATTACCGCATCCGAATATGCTTGACAAGTTACAAAAAAGCGAGAATAAAACGCAAGAAGAAATGCGGCTTGCCGAACAACGCCGTTTAGAAACCGGCTTAACCGCCGACGACCGTTTTCTCGATTTACTGTTTGCCGGTTCGTTAGAAATATACGGTTTTATCAAAAATAACGACGATAAGTATGATAAAATTACGGATAAGAATATTTATAGTCTTTTAACCAAAATACCAATAAAGAATTCAACTATACAGCGACTATCTATTCCCGATAAAACGTCGAATCATTGTATTCAATTGGCTCAAGAAACAACTAAAAAACGTTGGCAAGTCGATTATCAAAAAATACAAGTCGATTATCAAAAAATATTAGACAACAGAATAAATTCATTACAAGAAGAATTGAATATTCGCGAGCGCGTTCTCAATTTCAAAATTTCAGATACGCAACGTAAAATCGATGAAGAAACTAACGAACAAACGATTCGTCTAAATTATGAACCGGTCAAAAAACGGCTTGAGGAACAAATTCTTATTGTAAAAAATTTTTTTAACCTCCGCAAAGAATATTTAATAGACAGTATTACAGCCCGAAATCAAGCAGAATGTTGCTGCAAAGCAGTTTTAAAGTTAAATGTTCGTATCAACAATTCCTCCAACAATTATACAACTCTCACTAATAATTTCGGCGACACAAGAAGGTAAAAGCCTGCTTTCCGATAAATAAACCGGCGGCGCTAAACCGGAATTTAAAGTGTAAACCAGTTTAAAATGTTTAAAGAAATCGAAAATAACAGAAAAGCATTATTGCGATACATTGAATCCGCTTATCATCTCTCCGATGAAAATTTGTTGAGGCAACGGGAACAGTTGCTCAACGATGAAGGCGTTATTGCACAATGTCCTTATATTGAGAGCGGCGCGAAGTACAAAACCAACAAGAAATTTGCCGACTTGAATATTCCGGCAGAAATCGCAAAAAAATTAACCGCTCTAGCAAAAGCGAAACTTCTTTTTGATCCTCCGTACTTACATCAAGCAGAAGCAATTGAAGCGGTGTTGACGGATAAGAAAAATATTATCGTAACAACCGGGACCGGTTCCGGTAAAACGGAATGTTTTCTCTTGCCGATACTTGGTCGGCTCATTGGCGAAATCGATAAGTTGTCTTTTCAAACGCGGGCAGTTCGCTCGTTGCTTTTGTATCCGATGAACGCTCTCGTCAATGATCAATTAGGACGCTTGCGGCGATTGTTTGGCTCTCAACAATGTTTTGATTTATTCACGAAAGCGTCAAACCGACCTGTAAAATTCGGACGTTATACCGGACGCACGCTCTTTCCAGGACGTTTGCCTGACGTCGGCAACAAAAATTTTAACAATAAAATAAACGGCAAATTAAGCGGATTAAAATTTTATCTCGACCTCGCCGACAAAGCATTAAATCACGACGACGAAAAAGAACGAAAAAAAGCAAACGATACAATTAAACAACTCGTTGAAAAAGGGAAGTTCCCAATTAAATATCCAATTAATAATTTAGCAAAAGGATTTATAGAATGGTACGGAGAACGTAATTCTTATTGGACAAAAAACGGCAAACAATGCCGTGCCGTTGAAAATTTAAACGATCCAGAGTTAATTCTCCGCTATGAAATGCAAGACAATCCGCCGGATATTTTGGTTACAAACTATTCAATGCTGGAATACATGCTCTTACGACCAATAGAACGCAAAATATTTACAGAAACAAAAAAATATTACAAAGAAAATCCCAATGAGCGTTTTATTTTGGTATTGGATGAATCGCACCTTTACAACGGCGCGCAAGGAACAGAAGTCGCTATGCTTATTCGACGTTTGAAAGAACGTCTCGGTTTACGGCTGGAACAATTTCAAGTAATATGCACAAGCGCGTCATTCGGAGAAAAAGAAGAATCGCGTAAGTTTGCCGCTGAATTGAATGGAGTTGATATTGATACTGTAATCGCTATTACGTCGGATGACAAAAAAGTTGCCCATTTGCCGTCCGGCGAAGGAACACAAAACGATGCAAATTGGTTAGCCGAAATTGAAATTGATACAATTCGAAAAGATGAAAACAAAATTAAAGAAATTTCAGAAAAATTACGCTCGTTGCCTGTATTCGGAAGACTTGCAAATTTAACATCTCTATCGCAATGTGAAAAAGATAAATTAACTCATAAAAATAAAAACGCCGAAGCGCCGCAAGAATTAGATCAATTATCTGAAAAATTATTCGCTGGAATTGACAAGCAACTTGCCAAAACCGCAACTGATAAACTTATTGAATTAGCTTCGCTTGCTAAAAACGAACAAGGTAATTCTTTATTTTCAGCAAGAGTACATCGATTTTATCGCGGTTTATCCGGTTTATGGGCTTGTAGCGATCCGGATTGTTCCGCTTTATCTATTGAAAATCGCAATCAATATACCGGTAAACTCTACACAGAACCACGACGTTATTGTAAATGCGAACATCGGGTCTTTGAATTACATTCTTGTAAAAAATGCGGCTCTCCATTTTTTTATGCTTGGACTGACAACATTGATAATCCGCATTATCTCTGGTCAGAAAACGTCGGAAAAATTGACGGCATTAAAGAAGCCGGAAATTTTGACAACGCTAAAGAATCCGTTCAACCAATTCAAATCCTCTTACAAGAACCGCAGAAACCAGAAAAAATCAACAAGTCAGAAAAACTGAAATATTTTGAACGTTACTTAAATATATCGACCGGAACATTGCTAGAATCTCCAACGGCGAATACTCGTCCGGTATGGATTCCTGCCGATAAAGGAAAAGATGGACGTCGTTTTACGCAATGTCCAATTTGTTCGGCAAAAAATTGGTATATCAGTAATCATAGAACAAAAGGCGATATGCCTTTTCAACATCTTATTGTCTCGCAATTATTGGAACAACCGGAACAACCCAATTCCACAACATCGCTGAAAGGTCGTAAACTTTTAATTTTCTCTGATGCTCGTCAAGCGGCATCGCGTCTTGCCGGAACTTTGACAAAAGACTCAATGAGAGACACGCTACGCGCGTTAATGCTCGAAGGATACCGTTATCTCGCAGAAGAAAAATTCAAAGAAAATGCAGACGCCATAAATGAAATCCCATCACTCAATTATAGCTATGCCGCTTGTCTTATTGGTGCTATTCACCAAGATATTGCTCTTTCGCCTATTCTGAAGAGCGGCGAATTATTTAACGAGCATTACAACAAAATTAAAGATAATATCAAACGCGATAATCTCACATGGAATACTTTGAGAAAAAATATTGAATCATTTGATCGAATACCGGAATCTATGTTGACGGCAATTTACGATATACTTTTAAATGAAAATTCAAATTATCACGCGCTAGGTTTAGCTCGAATTATTCCCGACTTGGAAGACATCAATAAAAACAACGACGCCGAATGGGATAATTTACCGCTTCCAAAAACAATAGAAAAATTGTCAAATGAGGAACAAAAAGAATGGAAACAAAATCTCCTTGATTTATGGATTCAACTGATGCTTGTTCACAAAGCGTTAAAACTCCGCAACACGCCAAGCAACTGGATCGACAACGATAATAAATATCATTATCTCAAAAGACACGAAGGACGATTTGTAGAAGATTTTAAATTTATCATTCAAGATAATTCATTCGTGGACAAGAATTTTTCGGAGGCGAGAAACAGTCCAGCCAGATGGATTAAATATCTACGAAAAAACTGGGGACTTGATGCAACGGCAAACGGATTTTTTCTTAATAGCGGAAAATTATTTCTTAAAATTACCAAAACTGATGAAATGTGGTTACGATGTAAAACCTGTACAAAACTTTTCCCATTCAACTCGCTTATTAAAAATCATTGTCCTTTTTGTAGCTCAAAAAATTCGGTTGAAGTAATTAATCCGATACAAGAATTGTCGTCTTTGAAACGTATTGAAGTTTATCGCGAACAAACAGACCGATTGAATGGCAAATTAAAATACAAACCTTATCCATTTATTGCCAAAGAACACACGGCGGCAATCGGCGATATTCCTTCCGGCAGCAATGACGCATTTGCTCTTTCAGAAAAATATGAAATTCGTTTTCAAGATATTGAATTGCCGCCGCAAGAAAACGATATAGAACAAAACATATCGGTTGATGTTTTATCTTGCACGACAACGATGGAAGTTGGAATTGACATCGGCTCATTGACGGCGGTTGCGATGCGGAACGTTCCGCCGAATCGTTCTAATTATCAACAACGAGCAGGACGAGCAGGACGACGCGGCGCGGCACTTTCAACTATCAATACTTATGCAGATACAGATTCTCATAATCAACAATACTTCTCTGAACCGGCGGAAATGATCGGCGGCGCAGTAAAGAGTCCGATTCTAAATATCGATAACGAAGAAATTGTTAAACGACATCTTTTTGCACAAATTTTTAGTATGTTTCAACAAGAACGAATAAATGAAACGTATGATTCTAATGTATTCTCCGCACTCGGTAAAGTCAAGGATTTCCGTAACGGGAAAGAATCGGAATTTTCTTTCGCAGGTTTAGAACAATGGCTACATGATAAACGACAGGAAGTCCTTCAATCTCTTAAAACAATTTTACTCGGCACGCAATTTAAGGAAGAGTGGATTAACGCAATTCCAAACGCTCTGTTGACAAAATTACGAGAAAAACATCTTGACATAAAAGATCAACAGGAACATGGAGAAGAAGAAAATACAGACGATGATAAAGTCGTTATCGAAAATGAAAATTCGCCGCGTGATACAGAGAAACTTCTTGATTTCTTGTTTGATATTTCTCTTTTGCCGTCTTATTCTTTTCCGATAGACGTTGTAGCGATGCATGTGTTCGATAAAGAACTCTCGCAAAAATATAAGCGACCAGTCTTGAAATATGCTCCGCAATACGGACTAACGCAGGCGTTATCAAGTTATGCGCCGGGCAGGGAAGTTTACATTGACGGCAAACGTCATTATTCGTTTGCTATTTGGTCGCCTTATAAAAAAGATTTCGACGACGCATGGAATAAACGTAAACTGTACTACGAATGTTCTTGCGGCTATGTCGAATTGAAAGAGTTGTCCGAAGGAAATGAAGGCGAAAAAATTCGCTGTCCGGGTTGTAATCAAGAAACGCTTGGACCCGCTCGAATTTGGCTTATTCCGACAGGCTTTGCACAACCGGTAGATATGCAAGAAGAATTGCCAGAAAATGAAATGCCCGATGATTCTTTCACCACTCGCGCAAGACTTATTGCCGACTTTAAACAAACGCCGCCTTTTTATTCGGACGCACAATTCGCTATTTGGAAAGGCAAAAAAGAACTGATTCTGACTAATCGCGGCGCAAACGAAGAAAAATTGTCAGGATTTAATTTCTGCCAATCGTGCGGACGTATAGAACCTGCCGAATGGATCTCAGATAAACGTTTTACTGGACAACAGCATACTAAACCTTTTCCGGTTAACAAACAAAAGGAAAAGCAAGATTGCAATAAATATAAACCGGAAAGAATTGTTCTTGGAACAAAATTTAATAGCGACGTCGTATTATTTCGTTTAAATTTTGGAGATACAATTCGATTATCTCAGGGTTCGCATCTTGCTCGTATTACGCTTGGAACGTTAGCGACGGCAATGAGTCAAACTGCGGTAAACGAGTTAGAAATTGCGTCTAACAATATCGGCGGCGAATTTCAACCGTCGGCAACAACAAGCGGTCAAGGCGGCGCAGAAGCGGATGTTTTTCTTTATGATAATGTCGCAGATGGCGCTGGATTTGTGCAAGCGGCAACCCAATCGCCAAGAGAATTTCTACAAAAAGTTTTGCAACGTTTAGAAAATTGCGATTGCGAACATGCTTGTCAACGTTGTTTACAGAATTATCAAAATCGTTTTTTGCATGGCGATTTAGACCGACGAACTGCGGCGGGACTTCTTCGTTTTCTACTGAATGGAACTTTGCCGAGTATAGACGAATTAATCGAAGACCGATTGTTGCGTATTCTAAAAGAGGATTTATGTTGTAAAGAAATTTCTGCTGATATGGAAAACGGCGTCATCAAAATAGACAACTCCCAAAAAACGGCTATTATTTTATCTCATTCATTACTAGACAAAATTCCATCTACAGAAAGAGCAAAACAACAGAATAAAATATTAAAAGCAGATGGTTGGGAGATTGTAATAATTCCGCATTTGCTTATTGATCGTGCATTACCGGCAGCAACTCAACATGTGTTAAGTAAGATACAAAAATGAAACAATTTACACAAGAAGAATTTCAAAAATATTTTGAGATAAACATTTCAGACGGTTTACTTTCCGAAACCAGCGATTATGGTCTCGCTACGTTGATACGTAATATTATTATGGTCAATCCGTTGTCAACTCGCGGAGAAATTAATCAACGGATTTTGTCAATGTTATCGCCGTTTAACGTAGTTGAAAATGACGTCAAAAAACAAGTTAGTAGAAGTATTGAATCACTAAAAACATTAAAGGAAATTGTTGAGTTGTACCGTAACGTTCAACAACCTGTTTGGGCGGCAATTCAACCGCAATGGATTCGAATTGATTCGTGTAATGCTGTTTTATTGGGTGATTTTTCAGAAGAAAAATTAATTTATCATCCGCTGGATAATTTTGATGTTGTAAGACGTTTTGAGATAAATGAAGAAAATCTCAATATCGTGAGTAATATCCAAGAAACAGAAATTTATGATTGGCTAGTAGCGTCGTGTAATGGACAAATTTGTGAGGATGTAGAAATTGTATGTTTCTCTGATTTACAATCTAAATTACAAAAATTATTGAGAGAAAAAAAAGAATTGCTTTTATTGCAATCGTCAGAGTTCTTGAATGACGACATTGCGGTTCTTGTTGGAAATCCAGCTGAATTTTGGGGAAGTTACAAGGATTTGACTGGACGATGGCGTAAAATTTCTCAAGTTCAAGATGGAATATATTTCGGAGTGATTGTAGGGGAACGTGCAAACGCAACACGATGGGTATTGATAGAAAAACGATCTTCTGCAATGCGCATGTTACAACTTTATGACAAAGAGCAATGGCGTTGGTTGTTGTTAGAAAACGCAGCAGAAATAGAAAAACGAGAGATTTATTCTTTTAACAATTCTTTCATTCGATTTAACGTTCCGCTTCCGATTAAGCTTGAAAATTGGCTACGATTATTTGCTTCCAAACAACCGCAATGGGGACAATGGCGCTATTGTAATAATGAATTTATAAAGCTAGAACGAATTTTAGACTCTTGTAGATTAAAAAATCTGAATCTACCGTATTAGGTGTTTTTAAATAATGTTGATTTTTGCAGGTTGCTGATGACATAAAATTGTAAAAAGGTCATAATTACGTCTTGTAACAACAAACAAGGAGGTAAATTATGACCCGTGGAACGACAACGCCGCCGCCCCAAAGGTGCAATCGTACTATCATTTTGCCGATAGAGCAAGAGGCGTACCACACGATATTGAACGATGCGGTGAAATTTCGTCAATGGCTTATGGAAAATTATCGGTGTCACCCAGAACTATTTCCGACGGAAATGAAGCA
>JAISZO010000352.1 GCA_031269105.1 Planctomycetaceae bacterium
CATTGTCCCGCAGAAAAACTCAACAAAAAACGATACCACAAAAATTGGCTGCAAAACCTACTAATCGCAACTTCAAACGCAAGAAAAAAACAAAACACCTAATACGGTAGATTCAGAAAAATTTATTAACTGTTGACATGCCAATCTTTGAGAATACGCCGCTATTTTTTACATTCTTGACAAAAAAATGACGCAAAAAAGAGACGTCCGTGATATTTCCCCGTGATATTTAACAGTTAAATCTATCGCTTGCAAGAGAATACGAAATACGTAAAAAATAGGGATAAAACGGTATAGCAAACCGAAAAATTTTCATCGAACACATCCCTTTCGATGAATTTTTTACCTTCAAACAACGATAAACTTTTCAAAGGGATTTTTGATAACGTTGCGTTATCTAAAATAATAGAACATTTAACTCTGAAGAAAGAAATATCAATGAGTAAAAATCTTTTGCGTTGGTTTATTTTTACATTTTTTTTCATTCCCGCGTCAGTTTTGGCGGAATCCGTATTTGCTCCTTGCGAACCGACAAATTATGTTTCTTGCGATTCCAATTCACTCTTCAACAACAACGCGGGTTGCGGCAAGAGTTCGTTGTTAGAAGAAATAAAATTTGACGGTTGGATTCAAGCCGGATTTTATACCAACAATCACGGAGCAACAACGACGCGGCTTCGCGGAGCGAATTCCAAAGGAAGAGACGCGTCTTCGCCTGATCCTTTGTCCGGCAACAGCTCGCTGCTGACAACGCTTCGTTCCACCGATATTCAAGCCAATCAAATTTGGTTGAACGCGCACAAAGACGCCGACGGCTCAAAAGGTTTAGATTGGGGATTCGGCGCGGAAATTTTATTTGGTACGGACGGCTGGGTTAGTCAATCGTGGAACGATGCGGCATTTGATTATGGTTGGCAAAGCGGAGATTATTTTACGTCCATTCCGCGTCTTTATTTTCAACTGGCTTATTCCGACGTTTCGCTGAAAGTCGGCAAATATGAAACGTTGCTCGGTTATGAACCGTTCCGCGCGCCGGGATGTTTTTTCTATACTCATACGCTTACGTTCCCGATGGAATCGTATTCTCACAGCGGCGCATTGTTTGAATACGCTCCTAACGACAAGTTTTACGCGGCGGCAGGTTACACCACCGGAACCGACGGCAGTTTCGAAAATAAATACGACGATCATGGATTTTTAGGATACGCTTCCTATCAATTCACGCTGAACACAACTCTTTCGTATGCTTTTCATACGGCTCGTTACGGCGTCGAACAGTATTATCCCAGCGGCGCTTTGCGTTGGTTTGGAAACAATAATACATTTTTCCATTCGTTGACCTTCCGTCAAAATCTTTCGGAAAAATTGTCTTATGCGCTACTTTGGGAATATGGCGATGCAAAAGACAGAACATTTGGAAATCATCGGATTATGTATGGTATAACGAATTATTTGATTTATCAAATTAACGACAAATGGGGAATCGGTTTCCGCGCGAGTTGGGCAAAAGACGACAAAGAAGACGCGGCAAATACTTACGGCGGATACGGCTGGGTTGGTTATTATCAAGGCGAAGTTTACAGTTATACGCTGGGATTGAAATGGGATCCGTATAAACATATCAGCATTCGTCCCGAAATTCGATACGATCATTGCGTCGATCCGGTATTTAACTACGGAAACAATCGCGATCAGTTATCCGGCGGAGTTGGCGCTGTTGTGACATTTTGAGTTAAAAGTCGTCACTCAAAAAGAATCGTAACAAATTCCAACATGGTTTTCCCCCACTTGACGTCTGTTTTGGTCTCGCTTATACTACTATATTATGCTGTGTTTTTGATATTTTTGTAAACAAAATTTTACAATAATTTTCTTATATAATAAATAATAATCAAGCAATAGACAATTAGACTGCAAGTTTTACTCTTGACTTCGTTCCTTTCAACACCACCCGTTTTACGGCAGAAAGGATGAGGTATTTTATTGCTGGGGAACGGTCGTTCTCTTTTTGGGGACGTTATGCCCGGTGATTTGCAGAGCGGATCGTGCGGCTTGTCCCATTCTCGGATGGGCTTGCCGTATCGCTATGCTATGCGTGCGTCTCAGTGGTGTGAGGGATTCGTTTTGTAGAAGAGTAAACATGACGCCCCCTTTTTTATGCGCATTTATTTCTTGCGCTGGATTTTGGAAAATCGACCAACTCACTTCAGTAAAATACTTCAAAGGAGCGAATATTGTTACATCAAGAGATGCAATTACAAGGACAATGGTTATTCCGATGGCGGAGTTATCTTCCTCTTCTTTTTTTCAGCTTATTTATTCCGGCGTTTGGGGAATTTCAATACCTTTTCGGCAGTTACACAGCGAATATGATTGGGAACGTTTTTTGCTTATTCATCGGCTTACTGGGATTGTTTGTCCGATGCCTTGTGATCGGTTATGTTCCGGTAAATACGTCAGGACGTAATACGAAAGAACAAGTTGCCGATTCGTTGAATACGTCAGGAATGTATTCAATGACCCGAAACCCGCTTTATCTTGGTAATTTTCTCATGTGGTCTGCGCCGATATTGCTTCTGTATCATGAATGGCTCTATCTAATTTATACGTTGGCGTTTATTCTTTATTATGAGCGGATTACTATGGCGGAAGAAAAATTTCTCGCTGAAAAATTTGGTGCGATTTATTATGATTGGTCTGTCAAAACACCGTTTTTGTTTCCGCGTTTTTTTCGTTGGTATAAACCGGAATTAGCGTTCTCTTTCAAAACGGTAATTCGACGCGAATATCACGGTTTTTACGGTCTTATTGCCGCTATGACAACATTGGGAACTATCGGCGAATCAGTTATCCATCGGCAATTTATTCTTGATCCATTCTGGATTGGACTTTTTATTGTCGGTACCGTAATTTACTTTATTATTCGTATCTTTGTTAAAACAACACGACTTCTCAAAGTTGAAGGTCGTCCGTAAAATTTATAATATACTTTTCACACTTTAAAATTCGTTTTTTTAATTTTTTTGGATGTGGAAATTTTCGGCGAGTAAAGTGCGTAGTGCTGCCTCGTGCTTTTTTATGTTTTTAAAAAAGTCTTTACAGGCTTGCGTGAAATCTGCAAATTTTTCGTAATATTTATTGTAGAATGTTGTCTTTTTAAAAAATTTCCAAAGTCGCTCGATCAAGTTGAGATTAGGCGAGTAGGTTG
>JAISZO010000360.1 GCA_031269105.1 Planctomycetaceae bacterium
TCATCCGAACCAACCGTATTCGTGGTATCGCCATATTCTTGAGATGATTCATAAAAACTATCCGTCGTTGCAACTCAAGGCATGGACGGCGGTAGAAATTGCGGCGTTTGCGGAAGAAAGCGAAAAGAGAAAACCGGACGTCGCTGCGCGGCTGGCGGACGTCCGTTTTTGCAAAAATTCCAGTAATTTTTGTAAGATTTATAGAATTTTTATTGAAACTCATGTTACGTACCTTCTGCGCGTTTCATTTTCCCCAGTTCGATCCATGCGGCTTTGTACGCCGCCCAGTAGATTTTCGCTTTGAGGGTAAAATGATTGAGTTTGCGAGCAAACTTTAACTTCTCCAATTTAATAGACGCCGCCAGCGAAGCAAATAAATGGTTACTTTGCGTGGTCGCCGTTCTTGACGCGTATTTTCTCGAATTTTTTGTAATGGTTTTAATCGAAAACGAAACACAAAAGTTAAAAATCTCCAAGTCGCTCGCGTCTCTATGAGTTCCCAAACACGACGAATCATAAGAAAAAAAACACATTACGAAAAAAGCAATTTTAGAAAAGTTTTCAGCCGCCGGACGAAATTGGCGTCACGGAGCATCGGCGACGGTTGAACTTTGCCGCGAAGCCGAGAAGAATCACGACTCTATCCTGTTAATAAAAAGCTGTTGTTTTTTGAAAATATTGGAATTTATTTTGCAGTTGCACGACCAAATGTGAAAATTTCATTTTTTCTTCGGTTTTTATAAGCTATAATTTATCTCAACCGCGCTTGCGTTTTTTAGGCAAAAGTATCTTCACAATTTTCCCATCGGACAAATTAAGACGATAATATGTTTGACGTTTCCTCAATTTCGGTGATTGTTCCTGTTCGGAACGAAGAAAAACATATTGCCGTCGTTCTTGACGCTTTACTTGCTCAGGAATATCCGAAAGATCGTTTTGAAATTCTTGTTGCGGACGGTTGTTCCACTGATAAAACTTGTAAAACGGTTCGCGAATACGCGGAACGGCATTCGCAAATTAAATTGTTTAATAATCCGAAAAAATTATCGAGCGCTGCGCGGAATATCGGCATTCGCGAATCACGCGGCGAAATTATTGCGATTGTGGACGGTCACTGTTTGATTGACAATCCGCAAATGCTTGCCAACATTAATCGTGCAATGCGTTCTTCTGAAATTGCGGCATTAGGGCGTCCGCAACCGCTTTTTCTCGAAAACGCGTCAACTTTACAGAAAGCGATTGCATTAGCGCGTCATTCGCGGCTCGGACATCATCCCGATTCGTTTATTTATTCCGACCAGCCGCAGCGAGTTCCGGCAATCAGTACGGCGGTCGTTTATCGCCGGACGGTGTTCGATCAGATTGGTCTATTCGACGAACGGTTCGACGCCTGCGAAGATTGCGAATTTAATTACCGCATTGACCAAGCCGGCTTGCCTTGTTATTTTACGCCGGATATTGCCGTTTCGTACAAACCGCGAAATTCTATTCGCGGACTTTTTCGACAATTATATCGTTACGGTCGCGGACGGATTCGCCTTGCAAAAAAACATCGCTCTTCCTTTTCGCTCAAAATGTTTCTTCCGGCGTTGATGTTTTTGGGTTTAATTACCGGCGGTTTACTTTCATTTTTTTCACCAATCGTATATTCTTGTTACATTGCCGTCGTTATTTTTTATGCCGGAATTGTGATGCTGGAATCGTTGCGTCTTGCTTTGACTCGTCGTTTTGCCGCCGGAATTGTTTTGCTGCCGATTGTTTTTTTGACAATTCATACCGCGTCGGGAATCGGAGAATTGACGGAATTATGGACGCCGTTTTTTCGTGAAAAAAATTTAAGTAGTCGTTCCTAAAAAAGCGAATATCCATTAGAAAGAAACTCTGGAGGAGTTTCCCATGAACGGATCAAGGGTAACTCCTACGGAGTAAAGAAAATGAAAAGATAAAATTGAATCTAGAAGTAAAATGATGATTACGTTAGAACGTCAAAATTGGCGGATGAACCTTTCTTTATTTCGTCCACGCTTCAATATAACGCGCCAATTGATGGAAATCGCTGCCGACGGTGACGGGACGTTGATACGCCCGCAAAATTGAGAAATCAATTAAATCCTCAAACGGAGCGAATACCAATTCAAGATTGCCGGTCACGGAAATCATCACCGCGTCTTTTTCCGCCTCGCAAAGCGCACGGTACGCTCCAACGCCAAGTTGACTTCCGAGAATGACGTCAAACGCGGTCGGAACGTGACACCGGCATTCGTAACCGAATTGCAAACCAACCATCTTGCGGGATTTGCCGGTGCGTTTTTTGTATTCGTCGGCAATAAGCCGTCCAAGCCGACTGGTATATTTAAGCTGCGATACGGGAAAATGTCCAAAAGCGTCCGGTTTGAGCGAAACATATTCGTCGCGCGACAGACACATTTCAATCTCCGAAAGCGGAAGATATTCGGCGATTCCTTCAGAAATCGCGGCGACAAAACTTTTCTTTCCTTCGGCTTCGCGGGCAATGATAACGTTCACGCAACGATCCACCAACTTTTTGATATTGATAACTTTCCGCATCAACGGAAAGCCGTCTTCGCTGCGTATCACTTCGTTGGTCGCGGGATCGCGGCTTTCTTCGGTCATTTCCCATTCCGGCGGAATGTCTTCAAGACCAATCACCATACTTGCTTCGCCGGCAATCATCGCGCCGTAAGCCAGCCACGCCGCTTTGCGTCCCATCAATTGGCAAATATAACCGGCGTCCGTCGCTTCGGAATCGGCAAGCAAATTGCGAAGTTCCGCCGCCAAAAATTCCACCGCCGTAAAATAACCGAAAGTAAAATCAATTCCCTGATAATCGTTGTCGATTGTTTTCGGAAGATGAACGACTTTAATTCGCGGTTCATCGGGCGGAAGTTCTTTTTGAATCAGTTGAAATTTCGCGGCGGTGGTCAGCGTATCGTCGCCGCCGATAGAAATCAAAGCGTCCACGCCGAGCGAGCGGAGCGCGTGATAAACGTTGGTCAAGGGCTCGCGTTTTTTCGCGTCTTTGAGGTCTTCGGGATGTTTCAGCGGTTTGCCGGGATTCGCGCGGGCGGTTCCAATCACGATGCCCCGCGCGGAACGAAGACCTTCGCTGATATTTTTATCAAGACGAATATAAGCGTCGCCTTCTTCGAGTTTGTCCCCTTCTTTGTAATTTTCGAGATGCGTGTAACCGTTCAACATTCCGTAAACTTCGATACCGGCTCGGGCAAAACAGAGCGCCGCGCTGCCGATCACCGAATTTGCCGACGGCGCAGGACCTCCGGAAAACAGAATGGCGATTTTTTTGATATTCGTATTTGTCAGTTGCGGACTGGAAAGGGGAAGCGACATGAATGATTCTCCGAAAAAACAATCAAAACAGCCGCCGTTCGCGAGAAATTTCAGATGAAATCTATGAAAAATTTCGCAAATCCCGCCCGAACAACCGGCTGCCAAAAATGAAAACACTCTGACAACGCCACGCGCCGTCAAAAACAACCGTCTATTATTGCAAATCCAGAAAATTTGTCAAGGAATCGGAAAAATAACTTGTTCTTCCCCGCCGCTCTTACCGCGACGGAAAGAATCAGGAGTCCATGTTGAATACCAACACCAGCTACTGAAATTTGGCGGGATTCATGCGGTCGCTCAACAATTCGTAAAAACTCGTTATAATAAAAACAGTTTCTCTTCCCGCATTGGTACTTTTCTGGAAAAAAGGAATAACATGTCATTGGAAAAAATTGCGTCAAAATATTACTTTTTGGCTTTTACGATTGTTTTATTTGTTTCTTCGTTCGTATCGGCACAAATTCCAAGACCTTCTTCCGTTTCGCCGGCGGGAACAAATACAAATCCGCCGCCCGCGACTCTCGCTACCACCGGCGAAAGATTGTCAACGGATATGCCGCCGTTTCCCGCGCCAACGCCGTTAAATTCCGCGCAACCAGATTTTGCGCAGCCCGACGTTCCGAGTCCGAATGGCGAAACTCGCGAAAATCTGCAAGAAAACAACCCGGCGGCAACTCGTTTTCCGGGCAATAATTCCTCAACCGGCAATCCGGCGGCAATCGATCCGCCAAATTCCGGCGGTACTCTTTCAACCGTCGCAAGTTCTTTGCAAGAAGAAAAGAATAACAAGATTCAATATTTCATTTCCGTTAATGATCAATCGCATCCGATTTATCAGTTGGTGGCGTTAGAACGTCCGCGCGATTCGCTTGTTACGGGAAAGAAAACGTATTTGTATGAAATTCTTTCCGGCATTTCGGCGTCGGGGCGGCAAGAATTGACGGAAGCGTACTGGAAATTAAGCGAAAAATTGTTGCTTTGTCACGCTCGAATAGGACAAAAACGTAGAATTTCCAAAGTGAAAGCATATTATCAAAATCATCATGAGGCGTATAAAGAATTGGAATTGGCGGAACAATTGACCGACCGACAATACAAAGCGTTGGAGTTGGAATTTATTCAAGCGCAGTATCAGTTTGTCCATTTGCGGAAAAAATATGCGGTTTATCGATACGATACGCCGACGTTTGCCGCGCCGTCCGCGACGTCTTATCGTTCGGAACGTCCAACGACGGATGCGATGGATTCGCAGTCGTTACCGATTCCGGCGGAGTTTCCGTTAGCCGTACCGTATAATACGAAAATCAAAGAGTTGGAAAAATACCGTTCGCTCTCGCAAAAAACGTTATTGCTCGACCGCACAATTCCATTGCAGTATCAGTCGGTTATTGTCCGCGCGGACGCCAGAAAATGCGCGGAAGACAAAATGCGCGACGACCTGAATGCGCAGCGTTCTATCGTCGCGTCCATCGAAACGCTGACCAACGAAGAAATCGAATTAGTGAAAGCCGTCGTCGAATACAATCGTCAGGTGGATAATTACGTGATTGAAACTTACGGCGCCAATATTTCGCTACGTCAATTTTTAGCGTCGATCTTGCAGTTGCCGAAACGCCCGACGCAAACAATACGAACGGAATGAATCATTCCACATCCTAATTTGTAATAAATTCATAGTATTTTTAATCAAATTTTGCAATCCAACTGAAAAATGATTTTTACATGACTTCCATTTCTTCAACCGGTTTGACGGGCGACGCCATTCGTTATTTGGTTCCGTTTCATCCGAAATTGCATCCGCATTTCTTCACCGATATTTTGATTATCGGCGGAGGACTTGCCGGATTCCGCGCCGCTCTTGCCGTGCATCCGTCGCTACGGGTGTTGCTTGTTACGAAAGCCGGATTAAACGATTCCAACAGCTCCAACGCGCAAGGCGGAATCGCCGCCGTTTGGGATAAGTCCGATACGCTTGCCGAACACGTCGCCGATACGTTGGTTGCGGGCGGCGAATTATGCGAGGAACGCGTTGTCGAACACGTCGTTCAGGGCGGACCGGAACAGATTCGTAAATTGATTGAAATCGGCGTCAAGTTCGACCTTAACGAATCGGGAAGCGATATTGATTTGTCGCGGGAAGGCGGACACGGACGCGAACGGATTCTTCACGCGAACGGCGATTCCACCGGACGGGAACTGATGCGCGGATTGATTGCCGAAATCAAACGCCGTCCGAATATCCGCGTTTGGGAAAATACGTTCGCGTTGGATTTGCTGACGCATCACGGCGAATGTTACGGAACGATCGCGTTTTGGGGACGGCAGGACGGTCGCGGCGAAAAGGAAATCATTTGGGCGAAACAAACGATTCTTGCGGCGGGCGGAATCGGTCAAGTTTATCGCGAGACGACGAATCCCGACGTGGCGACCGGCGACGGCGTGGCGATGGCGTACCGCGCCGGCGCGGAAGTCCGCGATATGGAATTTGTGCAGTTTCATCCGACCGTGCTTTACATTGCGGGTGGAGTTCGCAGTTTAATTACCGAAGCGATGCGCGGCGAAGGCGCGTATCTTCTCGACAAAAACGGTTATCGGTTCATGTTTGACTACGACAAACGCGGCGAACTTGCCCCGCGCGACGTCGTGAGCAATGCGATTGTCGCGCAGATGTCCAAAACGAATCATCCTAACGTTTATCTTGATTGTTCGCACAAAGACGCGGCGTGGGTGCGCGCCCGTTTTCCCGGCGTCGCCGAAGTTTGCGGCAAATTCGGCGTCGATATCGGCGTTGACAAAATTCCGGTGCGTCCCGGCGTGCATTACGCGATGGGCGGCGTGACGGCGGATATTGACGGACGCACGACCGTGCCGCGATTATGGGCGGCGGGCGAAGTTTCCTGCACCGGTTTGCACGGCGCGAATCGTCTTGCGTCGAATAGTTTACTCGAAGCGATGATTTACGGCGAATCATCGGGGCGAATGAGTTCGCAGGAGGCGATGCGGCGGCGGAACGATTATCATGTCGAACCGTTAGAAAACAAACCGTTTCCGAAAGCGAGCGAAAATATCGACGTTTCCGATTTACGAAACGCTCTGAAATCGTTGATGTGGCGGCATGCCGGAGTCGTCCGTAACGGCGGCGGATTGACCGAAGCGGCGTCGAATATTGAGCGATGGTCGTATTATATTTTCGGCAAACAATTTGACGCTCCGGCGGGCTGGGAGTTACAAAACATGCTGACTGTCGCGCGGCTGATTGTCCGCGGCGCAATTTCCCGCGAAGAATCTCGCGGTTCTCATCAACGCCAAGATTTCCCCTCCATGTTGCCCGACGGCGGAAAGACGCATTATGTTTGGCGAAAAGAAACGTCGTAGAAATTTCTAAAAAATTGTTATCGCGTCAAAAACGAAAGAAATCGCGATTCATGTTTCGGAATTACTTTCCCAATCCAAAAACTTGAAGCGTCATGCCGACAGCGGTGAGTAACGTGCCGAAAAACGTCGCCAGAACGAAATATTTTTCCGGTATCAGCAAAAATACGCGCCGTCCTAAAAGTACGCCGATTAACAATCCCGGCAGCAAATGAGACGCCGTAAAACAAAGCGTTGTCGTATTGATCATACCGAGCGAGCAGCTTATCGGTAATTTTATCAAATTGCCAAAACAAAATATCCAAACCCAAGTCGCCATATATTGTTCTTTGCGAAGATTTTGCGCCGTCAAATAAACATACATTGGCGGACCGCCCGCGTTGGCGTACATCGTCGTCAATCCGGTCGTTACGCCAAGCGTCGGAGCAAACCAAAGACTTTTGCCGATTTCTTCCCATTGAAAATATTGTCGAAAAACGTCAAACATGATTAGAAAAAAAACGACTAACGCAAGCGTCGGTTGAAAATATTTATCCGGCGTTTTTGCTAAAATGTACGCTCCGACAAAAATTCCGGCAAGCATAAACGGCAGTATTCCGATTAAAATTCGCCATTGAATATTTTTTCGGTAAAGCGACAATCCGACCATATCGCCGATAATCAACACCGGAAGAATTGCGCCGGTAGAAAAACGCTCGTTGCCGGGAAACGCAAACGTCATCAGCAATATTCCCGGCAAAGAAAGACCGGGAATGCCGGTTTTTGATAGTCCAATAAAAAACGCGGCAATCGTACCGCACGCAAAAGGGAAAATTTGTTCCCAAGACATTTTTCGCAAGATTCCAGTAAAAAAATTATTAGCGCCGCCATTTCGTAATTTTACTTTATCGGAAACGTTTTGGGAATCCCGTCCTTTAAAAATTCGTTTCTATCATTGACGTTAGAAAATTCATTGTTCTCTTCTTGCATAATTTCGTCGGCGATTTCTCTAAACTGAAAGAAGTAATCGTCTTCCGCGTCCTCGCGCCGTCCCCAAGGAAAAAACAATTCCGCAGCCGCATGAAACTGTACAAATTCCTTATTGGGATGTTGTTTATTTGTCGTATTGCGTAAAAATTTATTTCGTAACAACGAAGTCAACAGCCGTCCGTTGGGCCAACGAATGAGCGTAATATCGTTGATCTCGTTAAGAAGTTGATAAACCCGCGCACGCGCTAGTTTGAGTATTCGAGACGCTTGACGAATACTTGTCGTTTCTCCGCGTAATCCGATCCGATTCTGTATCAGATCGTAAATTTGCTCCGACGCGTCAATTTTCATTTGTTCTAACAACGGTTGAATGTAATTTTCAACAATATCGGATTTTTTCGGAGTCTCCCGTTTGAGCAACGTTTCTATCGACCAATTTTCAACGCGATCAATATTTTGCGGAATCAATCGCATGACAAGATGTTTGGAATTTTTTAAGCGACCGACAATCGAACAAATACTATGAAATATTTTTAAAATTGCCGCGATACGTTTTTCGCCGTGAGTTCGGATTTCCCGCATTTCCGTAAGCGATTTGAAACAATAATCTCCAAAAGTATTGTTCCAAACCACGCGAGTCAATTCTTTCAAAGTCGGACAGAGACGACCAAGTTTTTCATTTTGAAGTCCGCACTCGACGATAATTTTTTGCCATTTCTGCCATTGAATTTCGGAAACATACGTCGATTCGAGGAAAACGTCGTCGTCAAGGAACAATGACGCGTTATTATCGAGGGGAATATTCAAACAAATTTTTTCAGGAACGTCTTCGACATTCGTGTTGATAGCTCGCGTCAAAAGCGTCAAATACGACAAGATTTTCTTTTCGCCGATACTTGGCGTGCGGCAAATTTCTTCAAAAGGAATATTAAGAAGCTCGCCGAGAGGACGATTCAACAATATTAACGGTAAACGGCGGTCGGTCGGCAACGCCCAAAACGCAAGCGGCTTACTCAAATGCAAAGCGTATTTTTCCTGAAACAAAATGGCGCGAAGTTGTTCGTATTGAGGAACAACTTGAATATTATCAAAAAATGTGATTCGTGGAGAATGCATCGTTGTTAGTCCTTGTAAAAACGCAACGCCGACGTAAATGTCGTCTCTTTGTCGCCTAACGAAATCATGCGTTTTTATACCGTAGTGATTTTAAAATCATTCCTAAAATTTACAAAAAATATCAAACGATGATCGTATCATTTTTTGAAACGTCGCATTTTGCATACTTTATAAAATATTTATAGCAAAGCGTTTGTTTTGATTGAACGTCGTTCTATTATTTTTTAGAAATTCGCGTTGTTTTTTGAAACGCTTTGATTCTTCTTATTTTTTTTAGAAGCTGGCAAGATTGCAAGTATTTTTTAAGCAAAAGTTTAAAAAAGGTAAATTTTTCCGGCTAGTCGGATAGAAATTACAGGGAAATATTCCTTATTAGATACATATAAAATAAGAAAAATAGAGATAGCTCTTATGAACAATAATTTTTTGTTTTACAGAATTCTTACCGCGTTTGTAAAATATGTTCGACTTTTTGGATCACGTCGGTAATAGAAAGCGATGAATTTGTAAAACCGATTTCCGGCGTGGATTGAATCCATTGGTCGATTTTCTTTTGCGCCGAAACAACCGTACTATGACTTCGGTTGCCGAAATATCTTCCGATTTCCGACAATGCCGACCGCGTATATTTTCGCGCTAACCACATCGCCAACATTCGCGGCTGCGTCGTTTGTTTCGCGCGGGACCTCGATTGCAACGTTTGACTGTTCAATTGCAACGTTTCGCAAACCGCCTTTTCGACGTCTTGTAAACGAATCGGTCGGCTATTGTTACGGATTAAATCTTCGAGAATCGTTTCCGCTAATTCCAACGTAATCGGTTTTCCGCCGCTTAAAACCGTCGCGTGAAGACGATTGATCGCCCCCGAAAGTTGACGCGCATGCGTCGGTAAATTTGTTACGACATATTGGCACACGTTCTCCGGCAATTTGAGATTCCGCGACGTCGCCATCTGTTGAAAAATTTTTAAGAGCGTTTCATGTTCCGCCGGTTTAATTTCGCACGGCATTCCGGCTTCAATTCTCGCCACGATTTCCGGTTTTAAAATATCCGACAACGCCGCAACGGAACGATCGCCGGTTAAAACAATTTGTACGCCTTGATTTTTGAGTTGATCAAGCGTCCGCAAAAATTCCGTTTGCGTCGAGTCTTTTCCTTCAAAAAACGGAATATCGTCAATCAATAACGCCGAAATACCGCGAAATTTATTGCGGAACAGCGGAATCCCTTGTTTGAGACCGTCAATAAACGCCGATGTGAATTGTTCGGCGGTCATCAACAAGGGCGGTTTCGCTTGCAGATCGCGCCGCAAACACGATTTGATTGCTTCAAGAATGTGCGTTTTACCGACGCTTGTGGGACCAAAAATATAAATCGGACTGATTTTTCCGGTATATTGCACCGCTAATTCCGCCGCGTGAACTGCAAGCCGATTTGACGTTCCCGTAACAAAATTTCCAAACGACAATTCCGAAGGAACAAACGCCGTATTGCCGCGTCGTTTATTTTGTTGCGTTTCTCCAAATGCGACGACATTTCGATTCGCCGCGTCACGATTGACTGTCGGCGTTAATGCTGTCTTCGTTTCTTGACGCCTCAAATTTCGCGGAGGCAAATGATTGACAAACGACGTTGAAGATGAATTTTTGGGCGAATTTTCCGATAAAAAAGCGCCGGAGAATAAGCCGTTTTGATTATCGTTTTTCCGCATTGTTATTTGTGCCGATTTTTGAGACGTTGTAACGTTCGACAATTTTTTTCTGCCGTTAGCAATAATTTGTTCGTTTGCCTGTCGCGGAGAAAGTTGATGAAATAAATTTCCGGCAGAAAAGCGTTGTACGTTATTCAACGTCGCGGTCTTTCTAACATTATCATTCTTGTTGTTGCGATTGTTTTGTTTCTGATTGATAGGAAGAGCGTCGTTTGCCTGTTTTATTAACGATTTGGACTGTTGGATTATTTTATGTTCTTCCGGCACGACAACGGAAACTTCGTTATTTTTGCGTTTTGTTTCAACTTTTGTCATTTCCGTTTCGGGCGACACAATTTCAACGTTACGTTTTTCTCCGAGAATTGCGTAACAAATACGGCGAATTTCCGCGAGAAAATTCTTTCTGATCCAGTCGGCGGCAAAAGCGTTGATTGCGCGGATTTGCACGCAAAACTTATGAATCGCAATCGTCGCGTTTTTTGTGAACCACATTTCAAAACGCGCAATACCAAGCGTTTCAACAAGAGCGTTTTGAATATCTTGTTCGACTTCCATACCGAATGTTGTCACAGAAAAACCGTTGTTATTAAAAAATGTTAAAAAAGCTGAATCTTTTACCAATGTTTTCCGAAAGAAAACGCCTCTTTTTGAGCGATACGTTTTACCATCGGTTTTCAACCGCGAAAAAAATGAGCGGCATTGATTTCGTCGGTATGTCCTTCAATCTGATGAAAATTTATTCACTTCCATCAGTCGCGGTAATGGGAAATCTTTTTGCGAATTACCAATTTTGAATAAATTAGCAATGCTCTAAAACATCATTTCCCTTGTTTTTTGCCGCGAATACGCGAATGATTCGTAACTCAAAATAAGTTATGAGAAATTCGCTTTATTGATATAAATTGATACAATAATAGGAAAAGCGGGGAACGCGAAACGTAAAAATATTTCATTTTTTCTCAACTTTCACAGACAATCCGTAAGAGTTTTACAATTTGAGAAGTACGTAAAACAAAGCGTTTCATAACGCTCTTTTTCCAAACGACACGCTCGATTGTAACCGGAGATTTTTTTACGTCAAATACTTTTTGCATTTCATTCTCTTCATTTTCAAAGGAATTTTTCTTAAACCTTGAAACAGATTGAAACATCGCCGATTCTAAAATTCTCAAAAAAATTTTTATGAATTGTTGTAACGGTTTTACAATGGGGATAACTTGTTTTCGTCTCATAAATGTAATGTTCCTAAAAGATGATTGCGACAACGATTGAGACAAATTCTAAAAAATGAAATCGCGAACGGCGTCTTTTCTCCTTGCTTTTACGTCGATATGAGTAGTCTATGAATGTCGCGATAGAGAGAGAAAGTAGTAAAGAAGTGAAGATTAAAACGGATTGATACGCTTTCGTATTTGGCGTTAATTGTCATAAAAATATTATTTTTTTGTAATGAAAAATTTTCATTGGCGGCTGTATTTTTGAATGAAATCGGTTAGAATATAAATATTGGGCGGGACTGAAGACGTGTAAAGACAAGTATGTTTCAATTCATTCTGCATAATTCAAAAAACAAAAAGATCGTTTTATTTATAGGGGAAAATTTATGTCGTTATTAGTTGTTGGCTCCGTCGCGTACGACAATATTGAAACGCCCACAGAACGTCGCGATGATGTTTTGGGCGGCTCGGCGCTTCATTTTTCGTTTGCGGCAACGTTCTTTAGTCCCGTGCAGCTTGTTGCGGTTGTCGGCGGCGATTGGCGGAAAGAAGATACGCAGTTGCTGGAAAGTCGCGGCGTGGATACGACTGGTCTCGAAGTGCAGCCGAACGGCAAAACGTTTCGATGGACGGGACGTTATCGCGAAAATATGGACGATCGCGATACGCTTGAAACGCAACTCAACGTGTTAGGCGATTTCGAGCCGAAACTTCCCGAAACGTATCGCCGTTCGCAATTTGTCTTTTTGGCAAACGGTTCCACGAAAACGCAGTTGAAAGTGTTAGAGCAAACGCAAGGAGCCGATCTTGTCGTAGCGGATACGATGAATCTTTGGATCAATGTCGAACGCGATTTGTTGTTAGAACTTCTGCAAAAGATCGACGGGCTTATGCTGAACGACAGCGAAGCGAAACAACTCACCGGCGAAATCAATACGTTGACCGCCGCTCGAAAAGTGTTGGAATTGGGACCAAAATTTGTCGTTATCAAAAAAGGGGAACACGGCGCGATATTTATCAGCCAATACGACATTTATCTTATTCCGGCGTTTCCGACAGAACAACTTGTGGAACCGACCGGCGCGGGCGATACGTTTGCGGGCGGTATGATGGGATATATCGCGCAGCAAGGAAAATCGGACGGCGAAACAATTCGGCAAGCGATTGCGTATGGCGCGATTGTCGCCAGTTTTCAAGTCGAAGGATTCGGCGCGGAACGTTTGCTGCAAATCTCCAAAGCCGATATTGACGAGCGCCTTGAAAAATTCCGCCGCATGATAGGATTTTGAACAAACGCGATTGCCGCGTCGTTGCCGTTGCATTTTTCAATAAGCCCCGTATAAATAGATACGTCTATCACGTTGACGCGATTCGTCAACTCGGTCTCGATAATCTGATTGCCGCCGAACCGTCGCGTCAACGCAATCTCGTTCTCGCCATGATTATTCAGCGTCAATTTTCGTTTCAACGTAACATGAAATCAATTTAGGACGTGGCGACGCTGAACGGTTTTTATGTGATTCGTACTTTAATGTTCCTTTAATTCTGTCAGATACAATAGCAGGTATCTTGAAACGTGTTTTGGGGCAATGTAAAGTTGACGCAAGTTAAACAGCCGAAAAATTGCAAACCCAAATTTCGTTTGTTTCGCTATTTCAAAAACTAAAATTCCTGAATCTACCGTATTAGGCGTTTTTAAATAAAGTTGAATTTTTAATATTGCTGATGACATAAAATTGTAAAAAGGTCATAATTACGTCTTGTATAACCAACGAACAAGGAGGTAAATTATGACCCGTGGAACGCCGCCGCCCCAAAGGTGCAATCGTACTATCATTTTGCCGATAGAGCAAGAGGCGTACCACACGATATTGAACGATGATGTG
>JAISZO010000419.1 GCA_031269105.1 Planctomycetaceae bacterium
CGAAACTCCTTCTAAACTTTTAAGGTTTTTTGAAACTAAAACGACAAAAATCACAGCGACTTTGTCATTTCAGTAAAGTGTATTAATCTTTATTATGCGCAAATAATCCGCGACGTCAACAGGAATTGTCGGATTTTGAGAAAATTTTTGAAAATATTTTTTTCACCATGAAGATCGCCACGAAGAATGAAGAAGCGCGAAGATTCCACGAAGGATTTTAAAAGGTAGCCAACCTTTCGCCGAAAGGTTGGGCGCCGTAAGGCGCTGGTGAATCCGACTAACGACGGCAATTCGTATTGCCGTACGGTTTGGAATCCGGTTGCCAGCCGTAACGTAAACAAGTAAGTCGGCTATCGCCAACGCGACGTTTCGGCGAAACGTCGCCTACCTTGATGTTGACAAACGCTTAATGAAAAATTCCACTGATATATTACGAAAAACAAAATCGTCCGTTTTCATAGTGAAAAAGGACGATTTTATTGATTTTGATAACGTCGCCGCATTTCTCTTTCAATGCAGGAAAATCATCGTCATAAGAAACAAAATTGGCAGGAGAACCAAACAGCTATAAATCATGTAACCAAAGAAACTCGGCATTTTGACGCCGGTTTCTTCCGCGATGGCTTTGACCATAAAATTCGGACCGTTGCCGATGTAGGTCATTGCGCCCATCATTACCGCACCAAGACTAATCGCCGCAAGGAAAGCCGGATTGATCGGAACGCCGCAAACACTCATAGCATTTGCCGGAGCGTCGCCAAGCGACAAAGCGGTTTCAAAAAATACAACATACGTCGGAGCGTTATCCAAAAATGACGACAACGCACCGGTTGCCCAAAAGAAATGATGCGACGTATCGACTCCTAACTTTGAACCGTAAACGTTGAGAATCTGAATCGGCGCCTGCATACAAATAAAAATTCCGAAAAACAACACGGCAACTTCGACTATTGCGGCATAGCTGAATTTGTTGGCAGTACGAATTGCGTAACTACCCAGCGTCAGCGAAAGAAATACCAAGCCGAGCTGCGCGATTTCGCGGGAATAATACCAAGGATTCCAGCCGCCAATCGCTTTACTCGGATCGAGGAACAAGACGGTCAGCACAACGCCGATTAAGAGGAACACATTTGGAAAAATTCCCTGAATCCGCAATGGCGTAGTTTCTGCCGTGTCTTTTTGGATGTTCTCTTTCGGTTCGCGCGGATAAGCGAAAAGCGTATCCCAAAGGAAATAAACGATTAAGAGCAAACCGTTGACAAACAGCCATTCACGCCAAAGATTGAGCAACGTGTATTCAAATTTCACTCCCTTCAAAAAGCCGAGAAATAACGGCGGGTCGCCGAGCGGCGTGAGAAGTCCGCCGCAGTTGCAGACGATAAAAATGAAGAAAATGACAGTATGAGCTTTGATTTTTCGTTCTTTGTTTGTTTCGAGAAGCAAGCGGATTAATAGCATCGCCGCGCCGGTTGTTCCGATAAAACTGGCGAGAACGGCGCCGATTGCCATAATAATTGTATTCGTGATTGGTTTCGCCCGCAAATCGCCCTCGATACGAATACCACCGGCGATTGTATATAACGCAAACAGCAGAACGATAAACGAAATATATTCGCCGATAATCGCGTTTTCAAACACTGTCCATGCCCGTTGAAAACCGACGTTTCCGGCGGTGATATGTCCCGCCCAATGTGCTTCGACCGGCGTATGATGCACGAACATATAATAAAGGAGCGTTATCACACCGAGCGTTGCGGCAACGAGAAATTTACTGGAATTATGTTCCCACCAATGCGAAGTCGCGGGAACTAACGGCAAAATCGCAATGCAAAGGAGCAAAATCACAAACGGAGCCACTGCGTACATTGCCGGAGGCGACGCTTTTTCGGATTGCTCCGCGTGTTCGTGTTCGGCATGATTATGGTCAGCGTGATCATGGTCGTGCGCATGTTCCGCGACAGGTTCTTCTATTGCCGCCGCGTTATCTGCTGTATTTTGTTTCTCATCGCCGGAAGGCGTTTCCGCTTCCGACGTTAAAACAGAATGTTTGCCATGAGAATGGGATTGAGAATTTGCCGTCCAACTTTGGGGCAATCCTACTCCCAAAAGAATGAGATAAACCGCAAAAACTACCCAAAGTAGTAAAATGACTGATTTTCCTGAACCGGACGGGGAATTTTCCGCATGATGGCACGAATCGTGTTGGTGGGACATCTGTTTTCTTTCTATTTTGTTAAAGGAGGGGGAATCCATATTTTTTTATCGATAACTTTTATTTTAGCATGATCCGTAAACTTGAGAAGTATTCCATTATAATAGATTACCATTTTGAGCAAGAAAAATTTTTTGAGAAAAACAGCAGATTTTACCTATGATACGGAACGCCGTTGAAAATTTTCGGCGCTCAATGAATATCAGAGATATTAAAATTTCTGATTCTTTTATCTTTTGAAGAGGAATAAATTTTGTAAACAAATAGGCAGATTAAACAAAATGGAAACACAAAAATTATTAAAACATACCTCAAAATAAATAACACAGAAAGTTTAGGTATTTCATAAATCAATTTACTCTCAAAAAATGTAAAAGAATCAATAAAATTTTAGGGAAAATCTCGTCTCCCCTTGTCGGAATAAAAAAACGCGGTATGATACTCGTTTTTGGTGATTTTGTGCATTTGACCGCCGTGATATTCCGGCGGAAGCGAAAAGAAACCGTTTTGCGGGGAAGTTTTTATAAGCCCCCTTGCAGAAGAGAAGGTTTAGTGTAGAATTATGACCTTTAGTTTCGTCGTCCGTTGTATATTGTTGTTACGGAACTCGTCGCTGAAATAAATTCAATAGAAAATTTCGCCATTATTCTGTTGATAAAAATTAAAGTTATGTGATTCGATGTGAATCCGAAAACGCGCTAGTGTAGCTCAATTGGCAGAGCAGTTGATTTGTAATCAACAGGTTGCGGGTTCAAGTCCCATCACTAGCTCTAGAAAAGTAATCAAAATGAAAGACAAAAAATAGTAATTTTCGATATTAAGTTTTTAAGATTTTATTAGCAATTTAAGTTTTTTAGACCTTAAATTGAGCGTTTGAAATTTGCGCGGGAGGTTACCCGAGTGGCCAAAGGGGGCAGACTGTAAATCTGCTGGTTATTACCTTCGAAGGTTCGAATCCTTCACCTCCCATTAAATAATCCGAAACAAGCCGATAATGAGATGAATGGAAAATTTTCGTTCTCTCAGGCGCGGGTGTAGCTCAATGGTAGAGCCACAGCCTTCCAAGCTGAAGACGAGGGTTCGATTCCCTTCACCCGCTCTTTCATATATTATTTGGTCAAGTTAGGATTGTTTGTTTGCCGTGGGGCGGTTTTTATTGTCAGGTCGAACTTGGGGTTGCTTGTCATTTGAAACCGTTCCATATGACCCGGCGGGGACATAATTAAAGTTGACTCTTGAAAATATTGCGATAACGCAATCGAAAATCAAGCGTCATAAAAAATGTTCTTATCACAAGCTGACGCAAGAGCATTTCTGTTCATTAGCAACGATGCTGCAGTAGCTCAGTAGGTAGAGCGCGTCCTTGGTAAGGACGAGGTCATGGGTTCGACTCCCATCCGCAGCTTTTGCCCCGCATGTCATCCGAAGTGCGTTTGTTTTCAAGTTCAGACCCCATAAACGTTAATTACACGGAGATTTATTCCAATGGCTAAAGACGTATTTCAACGAACTAAGCCGCACGTGAACGTTGGGACCATCGGCCATATCGACCACGGCAAAACAACGCTCACTACTGCGATTCTCGCCGTTCAAGCCGCAAAAGGACTGGCGAAATTCAAATCGTATGCCGACATCGCGAAAGGCGGTACGGTGCGCGACGCAACTAAAACTGTGACGATTGCGGTTGCTCACGTCGAATATGAGACCGACAATCGCCATTATGCTCACATTGATTGTCCCGGTCACGCGGACTTCATTAAAAACATGATCACCGGCGCGGCACAGATGGACGGCGCTATTCTCGTCGTTTCCGCCGCCGATGGTCCGATGCCGCAAACGCGCGAACACGTTTTGCTTGCTCGTCAGGTGAACGTGCCGCGATTGGTGGTTTTCCTTAATAAATGCGATCTCGTAGATGACGAGGAACTCCTCGAATTGGTGGAACTCGAAGTGCGCGAATTGCTCACGGCTAACGGTTTTCCGGGCGATGAAATTCCGGTAGTTCGCGGCGCCGCTCTTCCTGCCGTCGAAAATCCGTCCGATCCGGCGGCTTCAAAGTGTATTTCCGAATTGATGGATGCAATCGACTCGTATATTCCCGAACCGGCGCGCGAACAAGACAAACCGTTTATGATGGCGGTTGAAGACGTGTTCTCTATCGAAGGTCGCGGTACGGTAGCGACCGGTCGTATTGAACGCGGCGTGATTAAAGTGAGCGAAGAAGTTCAGATCGTTGGTTTGACGGAGGAATTGAAGAAGACGGTTGTGACCGGCGTCGAAACGTTCAAAAAAACGCTCGATCAAGGCGTCGCCGGCGATAACGTCGGTCTCCTTCTTCGCGGCGTGAAACGTGAAGAAATTCAACGCGGTCAAGTGCTTGCCAAACCGGGTTCTATCACGCCGCATACCGAGTTTGAATCCGAAGTTTACGTTTTATCAAAAGAAGAAGGCGGTCGCTCGACTCCATTCTTCAGCGGTTATCGCCCGCAGTTCTATTTCAGAACAACCGACGTAACCGGTTCGATTTCGCTTCTCGGCGACGCGGAAATGTGTATGCCGGGCGATAACGTGAAACTGAAGGTTGAATTGATTTCGCCGATTGCTCTCGACGAAAACGTTCGTTTTGCTATTCGCGAAGGCGGTCGTACCGTCGGTTCCGGCGTTGTCACTAAAATTCTCAAATAGTTTTGAGAAATTGTTTGTCCCTGATAGGTCGTTATTTTATTAGCGTTGTCAGGGACGTTTTCGAAGGGGTGTAGCTCAATTGGCAGAGCACTGGTCTCCAAAACCAGCGGTTGGGAGTTCGACTCTCTTCGCCCCTGTTTTGGGTTGTTGAAACGAATAATTTTATCGAGTTCCTATAACGGATGGAGTGCGTTAATTCCACGAATTTGTGGCTTTGATTCACCTAAAGGTGGTAAGCGTGTCGGGTTTCCTACGAGAACTGTTTAGCGTTAGGTTGTATAAAAATTCGCAGGGACGTATTGTTCGGCGTTGCACAATGCTCGGTGTCATTGCGGTGATTGCGTGGGGTGCGTTGCGGCTTATTCAAACCACTGCCGGAAAAACGATAATGTCTTTTTTCGGATGGTTGACGCATTTTGTCGTACCTGCCGTAGCGGAAGGCGAAGAAGTTGTTGGATTAGCGGCTCTCCCGAAAATTTTAGCGGATCATCCTGTTCCGCTTTATATGCTTGCCGGAGCGATTGCGTTGATCGGAATTTGGGTGGCGTTTCGGATTGTCAATATGCCGCGGGTCGCTGAATTTTTGATCGCCGTTGAAGCGGAAATGGTGAAAGTTTCGTGGCCATCGTCCAGAGAATTGTATGTAACGACGATCGTTGTCATTACCGTGATGCTCATTTTTTGCGTGTTTTTAGCGATTTATGATTTTGTCTGGCAGTTGCTGTTCCGATGGATCGGCGTTTTATAACAACGTCGGGCGCTGTGTGTTTGCGGATTGTTTGAAAAATTTAACGGCTTGACATGTTTGAGGTGAAAAATGGTCGATCAATACGACGAAAATCATGACGAAACGATTCAGGAAACGAGAGATGATAAAACGTCTCCGATTGTTGAAACGGTTCGTAATGATGAAACCTCCGGTCAGAAAAAAAAATCCCAGACGCCAGAAAAACCGGAAATAAAACAACCGGATTCAATTTCGACCGAAACCGAATCGGAAGAGTCGGGCGAAAAAATGGATTGGTATATTCTCAAAGTTCAAGTGAATCGAGAGGATGTAATCAAAGAGAGTTTGAAACGAAAAGTTCAAATTTCCGGTTTGCAACATTATTTCGACCGAATACTTGTTCCATCCGAAAAAGTAACGGAAGTACGCGGCGGCAAAAAACGAATTATCAGAAAAAAATTGTATCCCGGTTATATTATGATTCGCATGGTAGTAAACGACGATACATGGTTTTTGGTACGGGAAACGTCGGGGATTGGCGATTTCACGGGATCGATTGGTCGTCCAACTCCAATGTTGCAGCATGAAGTAGAACGTATTCTCGCAACAGAGGAAGAAGAAAAATCGGATGCGCCGAAACTCAAAATTCCTTATGAAGTTGGCGGGTTGGTCAAAATTAAAGAAGGAACGTTTGTCAATTTCGAGGGCGAAGTGAGCGCAATTGATAAGACAAGCGGTCGCGTAACGGTTATGTTAAGCATTTTCGGACGGAGTACGCCGGTCGAATTGGAATATTGGCAAGTCGAGTTGTTGCAATAATAACATAAAATCAATTTGAATAAAAGTATTATCGTAAAAGGTTTAATTTCGATGGCAAAACAATTGGTTGGAAAAGTTCGGTTTCAGGTAAAAGGCGGACAAGCAACGGCGGCTCCGCCGGTCGGTACTTCGTTAGGGAAATTTGGTATCAATCTCGGACAATTTGTGCAACAATTCAACGAGCGAACCAAAGAACATTTGGGATTGCGGGTTCCGGTTGTTGTCAAAGTCTATGCTGACCGTACTTTTGAAATGGAGACGAAAAGTCCGCATTCCGCTGATGTTTTGAAAAAAGTCGCCGGAGTTGTTCAAGGTTCCGGGAACGTTCCGAAGGTTAAAGTCGGTCAGGTAACGGAATCGCAATTGGAAGAAATCGCCAAATTGAAATGGAAAGACCTTAACGCGCGCGATATGGAAAACGCAAAACGGATTTTACGGGGGACAGCGCGAAGCGTTGGTTTGGACGTCGTTAGTTAAAGATTTTTTGTATCCGTCATAAAATCATTTTTATCGAAAATAAATAATTCGCGGTAATATTAACACGATTGATTTTTTACAAAACCTTGTTTTTGCGGCTTTTAAATAGTCAAAAATTAACGACGCAAAATACTAGGGATTGTTAATTTAGCATAAATTTTAAAGTAGTTGGTGACAAAGAATGCCGAAACTGACAAAACGAATGAAAAAAATGAAGGCAGTTTTGCCGAAACAGGAAACGGTAACTCTTCCTGAAGCGGTGAATGTTTTGAAGAAATTCAATACGACAAAATTTGATCAGACAGTCGAAATCGCGATGCGGCTTGGAATCGACCCGAAACAAGCGGATCAAATTGTTCGCGGTTCTATTGTTCTTCCGCACGGAATCGGAAAATCTCTTCGTATTGCCGTTTTCGCCAAAGGAGATAAGGCGTCGGAAGCTCAAAACGCCGGAGCCGATTTTATCGGCGAAGCGGAGATGGCGGCAAAAATGAAAGACGGTTGGACGGATTTCGACGTTTGTATTGCCACGCCGGACATGATGGGAATCGTCGGACCGTTAGGACGCGTTTTAGGTCCCCGCGGATTGATGCCGTCGCCTCGCGCCGGTACGGTGACGATGGATTTAGCAAAAACGATTCGCGAATATAAAGCCGGTAAAGTGGAATTTCGTAGCGATAAAGAAGGCGGAATCGTTCACGCGATTGTTGGAAAATTGAGTTTTGACGCAGAGAAATTGCGTGAAAATATTGAAACTTTCGTGAATTTTATTTTACAGCTTAAACCTGCTGCGGTCAAAGGACAATATGTGAAAACCGTTGCGTTATCTGCAACCATGTCCCCTTCCATTCGCGTTACCGTATGATATACTAATGAGATTCGAGAACGTAATCGTTGTTAAGAGACGAATCTCTGTTTCGATATTTTGGCTTTTAAACTTAAATCTGTTTCCATGAGTAAATACGTTAAACAACTGGTCGCCGACGATATTGCGAAACGGCTTAAAAGCGTCAACGACGCTTTTATCGTGTCGCTGGTCGGCATGGACGCCAACACGGGCAATTCTCTGCGAACTGTCTTTGCCGAAAAACAAATCAACCTCTTGGTCGTCAAAAACAGTTTGGCAAAACGCGCTTTGAGCGGCACGTCGTTAGCGGCGGCTCTCGGCAGTTTAGACGGTTCATGCGCTTTTTGCTGGGGAGCAAGCGACGTTGTCGGTCTTGCTAAAGAAATTGTTCGTTTGACGAAAGATAAAAATTTCAAAGAATTAAAAATTCTTGGCGGTACGATGGACGGCGAAGCGTTGACGGCGGAACAGTCCGTTGAAGTCAGTAAATGGCCTTCGCGTGAAGAACAGATTAGTTTGCTCGTCGGACAAATTGTCGGCGTTGGTTCCGGTTTGTCGGGACAACTGATCGGTACCGCTTCCGCAATTGCAAGTCAAATGAAACAACTTGCCGATAAAAACGGCGACGTTCCAGCCGAAGAAACAACAGCGGCATAACGTTTGTAAAATTTACGCATTAAACATTTGCCCGCAGTCTCCGGGCGATGAAATTATACTGAAGTGTTTTCCTAATAAAATTGATTGTAATAAGTAAAATTGCTGAAATTTTCTTCCTCCGAAATATCGGTTCTTTTACTTTATGAAAGGATAAATTGAAATGTCAACTGATTCAGCTCGTGAATTTCCTCCCGCCATTGTTGAACTTGGCGAAAAAATTGTCGCTTTGACTCTCAAAGACGCCAAAGCGTTAAGCGATTACCTTGAAGAAGTTCATGGTATCAAAGCTGCGGCTGGCGGCGCGGTTGTTGTGGCGGCTGCGGCTGGCGGCGCGGAAGGCGGCGCGGTGGCGGAAGAGAAAACGGAATTTGACGTTGTTCTCGAAAGTTTTGGCGAAAAGAAACTTGACGTGATCAAAGAAGTGCGTCAGGCAGTCGCCGGTATTAGTCTTGGCGACGCCAAAAAATTGGTCGAAGAAGCTCCTTCCAAGATCAAAACCGGCGTGTCCAAAGAAGAAGCTCAAAAACTTAAAGAAGCGTTTGAAAAAGTCGGCGCGAAAATTTCTATTAAATAGTTTTTTTTCGCATGCCGGTTTGAAAAACTTTAAATACAACGCGTGACGTTTGGCGTTTTTGAACAAGCGTTACGTTTCATCTTGAAGGGTTGATCCCGGAAAGCGTCATAAAACAAGAAACTTGTTCATTGAAAAATGACGTTTCTGAAATCTTGTCATGGAAATTCAAATGAAAAATTTTTCACATTTCCGGTAAAATTGGCGAGTTTTTGAAACTTGCAACAATTGAATATTGATATATGTTTATAACCACACCCAAGTGTGATTTTACGCAACCTGTAACGAAGAAATCATTAATGAAAATGAAGATTTGTTGCAGTGTTTATTTGTTTCTTGTAATCGCATTGTCTTTTGAAAAGATAGCGGCAATGTTGCAAGAAATAAATCCTTTTTTGAAATTATTTTGCTAATTATCGGTTCTTTTTACCATCATTTCATTTCGGCATGAAACGGCGAAAACGCGAATTATCCTGTCGTTGGATATAAGTTTTTTCCGTCTCTTTATGCGGAATATTGAAACATCATTGAGGAGGTTTATTGATGGCTACCTCGTCGAAGCGACGAATCAGTTTCCCTGAATTTAAGTATTTCGGTAATCAAGACCTCGTTTATCCTATCCCGGATTTGACCGTTCTCCAAACGCAAAGTTACAAGAACTTTTTGCAAGAGGACGTTTTGCCGGATAAACGTTTGGATATTGGTCTTGAGTCGGTTTTACGGGAAACTTTCCCTATCGAAAATTACGATAAATCGATTCGTCTTGAGTACGTTTATTACGAACTCGAAAAACCGCGTTACGAACCGGACGAATGCCGTCAGTTGCGGTTGACTTACGGTAAACCGTTGAAAGTTCGCTTGCGTCTTGTGAGAGAAAGCGGTTCGACTGAAGAAGACGTTTATCTCGGCGACATTCCTATTATGCTCGGCGGCGGCGAATTTATCATCAACGGCGCGGAACGCGTGGTTGTCAGCCAATTACACCGCAGCCCCGGTATTGATTTTGTTCACGAAGTCGATACGGAACGCCGGACGTACAGTTGCCGTATTATTCCTGAACGCGGCAGTTGGATCGAATTGCACATTTCCCGTAAAGAAACCGTCATTATTCGCATCGACCAGAGCAGCAAATTACCGGTAATGATGTTGCTGCGCGCGATGAGTCGCAATTACAGCACAAATACAGATATTTTGCGGGCGTTTTATACAACAGAAGAAGTCGATCTCGACGACGGCGCCAGCGCTTCAAAAATTGAAGGAAAAATAACGGTTGCAAATATTGTTTATCCGCCTTCAAGCGACGTTGCCGGAGAAACCATTCTCGAAAGCGGTCAACTAATTACCAAAAGCAAAGCGGAAACGATTTGTGCAGCGGGTATTAAAAAAGTTGAAGTGATGAACGATCCGAAAAACAAACTTCTTCTTAATTCGTTGGAAGAAGATAAAACGTCAAGTCACGAAGAAGCGTTGATGCGAATTTATCAACGCATGCGTCCCGGAAATCCGCCGCAGATTGACCGCGCGAAAGAATTATTCCGCGATAAATTTTTCGACACGAATCGTTATCGGCTTGGGCGTGTTGGACGTTTTCGCATCAATCGTAAACTCGGCGCTAACGTTTCGCTCGACGAAATGAGTTTGAGCGCAGACGACGTCATTCAAGCGGTTTCTTATTTGAACAAATTATGGTGCGGCGAACGAGATTCGAAGGGAAAACCTGTTGCAGAAATTGACGACATCGACCATTTGGGCAACCGCCGTTTGCGAACTATCGACGAATTGGCGGCGGATGAATTGCGGAAAGGTTTCCTCAAACTACGCCGAACCGTTCAAGAACGCTTGAATTTGCGGGGAAATAGCGAAGACAACATTACGCCGCGTCAGGTCATCAATCAAAAAAGTATTTCAGCGGCGATTGAATATTTCTTTGGACGCGGCGAATTGTCGCAAGTTGTCGATCAAACAAATCCGCTTTCGATGTTGACGCATGAACGTCGGCTTTCCGCGTTAGGTCCCGGCGGTCTTAACCGAAAACGCGCCGGTTTTGAAGTGCGCGACGTTCACTCGTCGCACTACGGACGCATTTGTCCGATTGAAACGCCGGAAGGTACGAACATCGGTTTGATTTCCAGTCTCAGTATTTATTCCGGCGTCGATGAATTTGGATTTCTGATTTCACCGTATCGGAAAGTGGAAAACGGCGTTATCACCGATACGATTGAGTGGTTGCGCGCCGATCAGGAACACGAAAAAAAGGTGGCTCCGGCGGATGTGTTAATCGAAGGACGCAATATTTTTCCCGATCCGGTGGCGGGAAACGTGATTGTCCGTATTCGCGGCGACTACGAGCCGGTTGACGTGGGAAGCATCGAATATGTGGACGTTGCGCCGAATCAGATGATTGGAATTTCGGCGGGTTTGATTCCGTTCCTTGAACACGACGACGCGAACCGCGCGCTCATGGGTTCTAACATGCAGAGGCAGGCGGTGCCGCTTCTTGTGGCGGAAAAACCGCTTGTCGGAACAGGTCTTGAACGCGACGCGGCGTATAATTCCAGTCTTATTATTCGTGCAAAACGCGGCGGAATCGTCTCTTACGTGGACGCGTTGAAAGTCGTTATTACCGATAAAAACGACGAATACGAAGACGAATATACGTTTCGTAAATTTGTCGGTTTGAATGAGCGAACTTGTCAAAATCAAACGCCGACCGTTTCAATAGGACAAGAAGTCCAAGCGGGCGATTTGATTTGCGACGGCGCTTGTATTAGCGACGGCGTCTTGTCGCTGGGACGCAACGTGTTAGTCGGATTTATGGTGTGGGACGGATTTAATTACGAAGACGCGATTATCATCAGTCAGGAACTTGTCGAGAACGACGTTTACACATCGATTCACATTGAGGAATTTGACGTGGAAATCCGCGACACCAAACTCGGACGCGAAGAGTTCACCCGCGATATTCCGAATGTCGGCGACCGCGCGTTACGGCATCTTGACGAAAACGGTATTGTGCAGGTCGGAACCTATGTCAAGCCGGGCGATATTCTTGTCGGAAAAGTCACGCCGAAATCCAAAACCGAATTGACGCCGGAAGAAAAATTATTGCACGCGATTTTCGGACGCGCCGGCGAAGACGTGAAAAACGAATCGCTAGAAGTTCCGTCCGGCGTTGAGGGAATTGTTATCGGCACGCAAAAAATCGCAACAAGAATGAGTCTTTCGGAAGACGAGCGAAAAGCGTTTGAACTCGAATGCGATATCGCCGAAAAAGAAGGAAATCAAAAAATCGGCGAAGTGTTTAGCGCTATGATCGACGCGATGCAAAAAGCGCTGGGAACGCCGGTTACGGATGAAGACGGACATTCGATTTCCGTGAATTTGGAAAATAAAAATTTCATTGATCAAGTCCGCGCGTTTCATTTGCGGAACGTTGAAATGAAAGACGAAAAGACAAAAGCGGTGGTGGAAAAAATTCACCGCAAAATGTGGCCTTTAGTCGAAGCGGCGATTGATTTGCGCGATCGGCGGATCAATTCGCTCAAACGCGGCGACGAACTCAAACGCGGCGTTTTGCAAATGGTTAAAATTTACATTGCGGCAAAACGAGTGATTTCCGTCGGCGATAAAATGGCGGGGCGTCACGGAAATAAAGGCGTGATTTCCAAAATTTTATCGCGGGAAGATATGCCGCATCTTGAAGACGGAACGCCGCTTCAAATTTTGTTGAATCCGTTAGGCGTTCCGAGTCGTATGAATGTTGGACAGATTCTTGAAACGCATCTCGGCTGGGCGGCGGCGAAACTCGGTTATCATGCCGTAACGCCGGTGTTCAACGGCGCGTCGGAATCGACCATTAACAATTGTCTGAAACAAGCGAATTTGCCGCAGCACGGAAAAGTCCGGTTGCGCGACGGTCGAACCGGCGAATTATTCGATCAGGAAACGACGGTCGGTTATATTTACATGTTGAAACTGCACCATTTGGTGGACGATAAAGTTCACGCGCGAAGTACCGGTCCGTATTCGCTCATTACGCAGCAGCCGCTTGGCGGAAAAGCCCGTTTCGGCGGACAGCGTTTCGGCGAAATGGAAGTCTGGGCGTTGGAAGCGTACGGCGCGGCTTATACGTTGCAGGAATTGTTGACGGTCAAAAGCGACGACGTGGAAGGACGCACCAAGATTTACGAATCGATGGTCAAAGGAGAAAACACGCTTGAAGCCGGAACGCCCGCCAGCTTTGACGTGTTGACTAACGAAATTCGCGGTCTCGCGCTCAATATGGATTTGCAGAAAGGACCGCAAATTTAACGCGGAGTGCAAAATATAAACGCCAAACGTAACGACGGCTTTCCAGCCGTTGTTTAATTCAGAGCGGCAAAGCGTGTAAGTAAACGTAAAAAACAAGCGTCGTTGCCGTCGTTCCTATTTGATTGGCAATTTTCAACGATACCGCAAGTCGCACCCCGTATGGAGCGAGTGGATTGAAACAAATAATCTTACAATGGAATTACAAAAAATTTACAATGAAGATTGTTTAATAACAATGGGCAGGACGCCGAATGATTTTGTTGATTTCGTTATTACGTCGCCGCCTTACGACGACGTCAGAAATTACAACGGCTACAGTTTTCAATTTGAGGAAATCGCTCAAGCGTTATACCGCGTGATGAAACCCGGCGGCGTTGTGATTTGGGTTGTTGCCGACGCGACAATCAACGGAAGCGAAACGGGAACGTCGTTTCGACAGGCGTTGTATTTTAAGAAGATCGGATTTCGTATTCACGACACGATGATTTATTATAAAAATAATCCGATGCCGCAGACGGGAAACCGTTATCATCAACATTTTGAATATATGTTTGCGTTTTCTAAAGGAAAACCGAAAACGTTTCATCCAATTTCCGAAACGACGAAATATCGCGGACTTGCCAATATGAAAAACAGAGGCAAAAGCGGTTCGTTGGATTACGAGAAAGTCGAGAGAACAAAAGAGAAAAAAGTAGGAAACGTTTTTGGTTATTCGGTTGGCGGCGGCATTTCCACAAAGGATAAAATCGCATACAATCATCCGGCGATTTTTCCTGAAAAATTGGTTATTGACCAAATGGAGACATGGACAAATAAAAACGATTTAGTTTACGACCCGTTTATGGGAAGCGGCACGACGGCGAAAGTCGCGCATTTGCTCAAGCGCCAATGGATCGGTTCTGAAATTTCACAGGAATATATAGAAATTGCGGTACGACGGTTGGAAGAAAACGGCGGCAAGATTGATTGACTGTAAGATCATAACGGCGTCTGTGAACACGATAAAAACGTCAGTTCGCGAGAAACGTCGGCGAGTAAAAGCGACAAAAGAAGAACGCGATATGTAAATCAAAAAGACGACAGAGTGTCTCAAGAGTAAACTTGCAAGCAGTGGCAGCTGTTTCAAGTTAAGCATAAAATGAGTTCGCAATGTTGAAATCGAAAAATACAATATTATATAAATAAAAAAGTTTGAGATGATTGAGCGTTTAAGGAATCCTATGAAGTTGCTTGTCAATAAATTTTTTGCAATGCCAATTCTATTTTCAATTTTGATGTTCTCAAATATTGTCATTGCT
>JAISZO010000043.1 GCA_031269105.1 Planctomycetaceae bacterium
TTACGACAGCGAGCAGCAGTATCGTTATTTTCTCAACTTTGAACCGGTTGACAAGATCGGTTATTCGATTTACATTTATCATATCATGCCGGAAGATGCCAACCGCGTCCGCCGCGAAACGGGCTTGCCGGAAATTGAAGAAATTCACAAGCAATAACGTTGCGAATGACAAAGTGAATCAATGCGTAATGGCAGAGATGACGTTTCCCCAAAAAGTATTTTCACAAATAGAATGTGAAAAGTACGTGCATTAAAAACCTTATTTTTCATAAAAAGGAATCTCTAAAAATACCTTTTTCAAAATTCTCTTTCGTCAAAAATTTCTATCATGCAAAATTCCTTACAACCGGACGATACAACCGTTCCGAAAATTCGTCTGCATCCGCCGCAAGTTTTGGAGGAAGATTGGAAAAATTTTGTCGTCGGTCAATTTCCGCAATTCAATTCCGCGACGCATCGACTAGCGCCGGTTGATTCGTTAGAATCGCCGGAGGAATCGGGACGGCTTTTAGACGTCGTGCCGCTCTCGCAAGACGCGGAGAATCCATTGACGACGCATCGCGTGTTGATTCGCGGAACGTATGACGAAAATCATTTTGGCGAATGCCGATGCGATTGTGACGCTTTTCATTACGGAATTTACGGCGTTTGTTCGCATATTCTTTTCGCTCTTTCGCAAAAAAATCATGGAACGTTTTCCGCGCAGGAACAATCGTTTTCCGAAATTTTTTTACGGCGGGGGTTGCGAAATGAAATCATTTTTCGCGCGGCTCGCGATATTCCGCGAATCGTTTCCAAAGCCGCGAAACGTTGTTTTCATTCGGACGGAACGTTTCGGCTCAACGACTATCCGCATCTGAAAACGCTGATTCAACGCGCGGCGGAATGTCGGTGCGAACTGAAAATCGAAAACGACGTCTTCGAACATCTTGCGGCGGCGCTTCAACAGCGGGAACGTTCCCAAAAGATAGCGGCGTTGTTCAAACGCGGCGCGCAACCGCAAAAATTTGAGACGCTGCTTGCTCAACCGCTTGCGACGTATCAACGGAACGCGGCGCTTCAAGCCGCGTCGTCGGGACGTTTTTTATTGTTCGATTCGTCCGGTTTCGGAAAACGCCGCACGATTATTGCCGCCGCAGAAATTCTTGCGGAAACATCGGGAATTTCCCGCGTTTTGATTTTAACCAACACGACGGCGCTGCAAACGTGGCGTCTTGAATTACAACAATCGCTTCCGCAAAATCGTCAATCGCCGCAAGCCGCGCAAATCATTTTTGGCGCTCCCGCCAAACGCGTGGAACAATACGGCGCGAATACGTTTTACAACATCGCGCGTTACGACGATATGAAAACCGACGCGGACGCAATCGTTTCGCGGATGCGTCCCGACCTTATTATTCTCGACGAAACGCATACGCTCAAGCGGCACGGCGCGGAGATTGCGCGAATGGCGCGGCGGTTGGAATCGGAGTTTCTTTTCATTTTATCGGGAGCCGATCCGAGCAAAATTCCCGGCGCGTTGACTTCGTTTGTCGATATGATTGACCGGCGTCGTTTCGGAATGCTTGAAACGTTTTTGCAGCGGCGTCAACAATTTGATCCGATGAAGAATCAAGTTCGTTACGTCAATATGCGCGACATTGAAAAGACGTTGCCGCGTCATTTCCGGCGACTGGAATCGGCGGAATATCGGCGGTCGCTTCCCGCGTTGATTCTGCATGAACGTTATTTGCCGCTCGACGAAACGCAAGCGAAACGTCATGCCGATCTGCAAAATCAATGGTTTCGGCTTGTCGCGTTTTGGAAAAACGCAGTCGCGGAATCGCGGAAACCGGAAACGGTTACGTCAACGCCGCAAGAACAGACGCCGGTAAACGAAAACGCCGCGCCGCCGCAAAGCGAACCGGTCAAAAGCGCCGTAAAAACTACGCAGCCGATTCTCGTTCCGTTTCCGACGCTGCAAAAGATTCAATCGCTGACGAAAGAAGCGCTTTGTATTGCGAACGGGACTTGTAAAATCGAAACGATGTACGATTTGCTGCTGGAACATTTGGAAACGCCGCGCGTCAAAGCGATTGTTTTTGCGCATGATTTGCGGCTGTTGCGTTTGGCGAAGAAAAAATTAGAACGCTTGCCGTTTGATTGCGGATTGATCGACCGTTTTATGAATTTGTCCGAACAAAAAACGATCTATGAAAATTTTTTACGCGGCGACGATTTCCGCGTATTATTTTTGAATGACGGCGTTTCCGACCGACTGACGTTCCGGCAGACGCAACTTGTGATAGAATTGGATTTCCCGCAGGATTTCAAAAGCGTCTCCGCGCGTCGTTCCCGTCTTTTGCCGCACGAGACGTTTCGTCCCTGCCATATTTATCCGTTGATTTCTTACGGTACGATGGAGCATTGGTTCGTAAAATTATACCGCAAAAACGATTCGTTTACGGCGGATCATTTCCCGGAACGTCTTTCCGTAACGCTGATGAACGAGCAAGAACGTCTTCGCTATTTCGACCGAATCGTCGCTTTATCCGAACAATCCGGCGAACCGCCGATGGTTCTCCAAGATTCTTGAATCCTGACGGACGCTCTCTCAAACTTTCTTCTTCACCGCGAAAAAGTGAAAAGGTAAAAAATAAAAGCGAAAAACGGCGATTCAAAACGAATGGAATCGCCCCCCATTTTCAAACGCGGAAAAAAAAATAAAATGATTATCCGAATTGATCATGATTTTTGCGGCAAGCGGCAAATAGAAACGTTGTATATTTTGGGGAATGGTGTAAAGGTAGCACGAATGGCTCTGAACCATTTAGTCGGGGTTCGAATCCCTGTTCCCCAGTCTTTTATCATTGTTAGTAAACGCCGAAAGTTGCGGTAATCCGTAATTTACGGCGTTTTTGTTTTCCGACGCTTAACGGCAACGTTTCGGCAAAACGCGTTTAGTTTTTACCTTTTACCTTTTCATGCCAGAATCAGAAAACGAATTTCATTTATTGTCGCATTACGGCTTTCAATTACCACAAGAATTGATAGCGCAAATGCCGACAGTCCCTCGGTCGGATTCACGACTTATGGTCGTCAATCGTCAAGACGAAACTATCCGGCATGCGCATGTGCGGGATATTGCCCAGTTTTTACGACCGGAAGATTGTCTCGTTCTCAACAATACAAAAGTTATTCCGGCACGGTTGATTGGACGGCGTGCGGCGACTTATGGTTATTGGGAAGGATTATTCCTCGAAGCCGATGAACACGGTCTCTGGAAAATTCTGTGTAAGACACGCGGCAAACTTCAATCCGGCGAAAAGATTCTATTACAAACTTCCGACGGACATGTTGGTTTTTCGCTCGAAATGCTTACCAAACAAGACGACGGCAACTGGTTGGTTAAACCGCTCACAGATGAAAAACCCGACAGACCTTCCGGCACATTTTCTTACGAAAAAACGTTATCAATTCTCAATCAAATCGGCTGGGTGCCGCTCCCGCCGTACATTCGGAACGGACGTATGCTTCCGTCAGATAAAGAACTTTATCAAACGGTTTACGCATCTCAACCCGGTGCGGTCGCCGCACCGACGGCGGGATTGCATTTTTCACCGGAACTCTTAATGCAGATTCAAAATCTCGGCGTTGATCTTGTGCCGGTAACGCTGCATGTCGGTGCGGGAACGTTTCGCCCGATTTCTGTCGAACACATTGACAAACATGTCATGCACGACGAATCGTGCGAAATTTCAGAAAAAGCGGTCGCACGGATTCAAAAACGGCAAAAAGCGGGCGGACGTGTCATTGCCGTCGGTACAACATCGGTTCGCACGTTGGAATCCGCGACAGATCAACATCGTGTCTTGAAACCGTTTTCAGGGACAACGACTTTGTTCATCAAACCGGGTTATGAATTTCGTATCGTGGATGCGATGATGACAAATTTTCATTTACCGTTCTCGACGCTTTTGGTACTTGTACGAACATTCGGCGGCGATGATTTATTAAAACGCGCCTACGAAGAAGCGATTGCGGAACAATACCGGTTTTTCAGCTACGGCGACGCCATGTTGATTTTGTAACACTTGAAAATCGCTTAGATATTTTTCGTTTCTGCATTTTGCAACCCAATGAATGGCATTTTTTGCCGCCCCCATTTCGCAAAAAATAGAAATTGCTATAATCTTATGATAAGGTTAATTTATGGAAGACTCGCTCAACAAGTTTTTTTATACATGATGTTAAAAAGTCATTGAATTTTCTGTTGACCATAAAACATGGTAAAGACAGTATTATGAAAACGACCAAGTACGGCAAATTACAAACGGATCTTTGCGAGACCGATTGGAAAATCGGCGGGTCAATATTGCGTTTTTTTGTCGTGTCGATGTTGGTTGTCATTTGTTTTACGATCATTTCCTGTCAAGAAAAGTCATCACATTCAGAAAATATTCCGGCACGGCGCGCGGTGAAAAAATTCCGCTTCTGATCAAAACCCGTGATCTTCCGCTTCATCTTGAACCGATTTCGGGACTTGAGAATTGTGTGACTGATGAACAAATTCTCAAAGCTCTTCATGCGTCGCTTCCTTTGTGGCGTCCCCCGAGCGTTCCTTCTTTAGTCCATGAATTAAAACTTTGGGGAAAAGATTGTGATTTCACCCAAGATCAGGTCGGCGGCGAAGGACGCACGGGAAAAATGATGGTCGAAACTCTTTTGAACGATTCGCTTTGCGCGGAACGAACCGTGAAACTGGGAGAAGAAAACGGGGGAACGTATCTTCTTGATTC
>JAISZO010000061.1 GCA_031269105.1 Planctomycetaceae bacterium
GCCATGCGACGCAACAAATTGAATGCGACGACTGGAAATGCGGAACAAATATCGATAGATACTTAAAAAATGCGACTTTCGGGGGATGGATGAAGTGAAACTTTGAGGGATTGCTCCCGATTGACTTTGAAAAAGCGTTGAAATAGAATAAACGTGTTTGGGGTATTGAAATTCATTCCACTTTTATTTACGACACGGTATTTGAAAAACAATGTTTCTTGGTATTGATTTAGGTTCGACTTCGGTGAAAGCGGCGTTGTATGATGCGGGCGGCAATGTTGTCGTTCAAAGCGCCGTCGCGATGCGGCGGTTTCATCCCAATCCCGATCATCCTGAATGGACGGTTTGGGACCCGGACGCTCTTTGGCAAGACGTTGCATTGGTTTGCCGTAATGTCGTCCAAGCAATTGGCGACGCCTCGCAAATTCAAGCCGTCGCCGCAACCGGCATGGGAATGGACGGTTTGCCGATGACCGAAGACGGCAAAGCGCTGTATCCGTTTATCTCGTGGCACGATCCGCGAACCGCTCCGCAGTTCGATTGGTGGATAAAAAATATCGGCGAAAAGAAAACGTACAGCATCGGTGGAAATCCTGTTTGGACGATCAACTCCGCGTTACGGATGCTTTGGATCAAAGAGAACGAACCCCGTATTTTTGCCGAGACGTTCAAATGGCTGCTGATTGAAGATTTTATCAATTTCAAACTCACCGGACGTTTTGCAACCGATTACAGTATGGCTTCCTGCACAATGCTGTTCGACCAAAAGAAACGAAATTGGTCGGAAGAATTATGCCGCTTGTCGGGGATTCCGATTTCCATTTTGCCGGAGGCGTCGCCAAGTTCCACATTTTTAGGAACAGTCAACGCATCGGCGGCGGCAACGGGATTGAAAGAAGGAACGCCGGTTTTTCTCGGAGGACATGATCATATTTGTTCGTCGCTGCCAATCGGAGCGTTTCGGGAAGGAAACGTGATGAACATCACGGGAACGTGGGAAACGATTGGTCTTGTTTCGACGTCGCCGCCGGTCGATGTTCCGTTGGGCGAAAACGGAATTATGACGCAATCAAACGTTCTTGCCGATCGATATATGATTTGGGGCGGCAATCCGGCGGGCGAAATGCTTGAATGGTATCGACGAGCCGTTGCCGTCGAAGCGGGAAAAAACGATTCTCTCTTGCCCGATTGGAACGTTTTGATTCCTCTTGCGGAATCTGCGCCGCCCGGAAGCGGCGGCGTGATGTTTTTACCGCATTTAGACGGCTGTCAATGTCCTTGGGTGGACCCTTATTCGCGGGGAACGTTTATCGGTTTGAATACGCGGACTTCGCATCAAGAATTACTTCGCAGCGTGATTGAAGGATTGGGGTATCAAATTCTCACCGTAATTCGAGTAATGGAATCGAGTTTAGGAATGAAAGCCACGGAAGTTGTTGCGACAGGCGGAGCGGTTCGGAATCGGTTTTGGATGCAAAATAAAGCGGACGCGACCGGCTTGCGGGTGCGAATTCCGGCGGTTGAAGAAGCGACGGTTTTAGGTGCGGCGATGTTAGCCGGTATCGGAGTCGGAATGTACCGCGACGCGGAAGACGCCTTCGCTCGTGTTTGCAAGACAAGCGAAATATTCGAACCTAACGAAGATCGAACGGCGTTTTATCAAGAACGTTTTCCATTGTTTCAGGAATTATACGCCGCCGTTTCCCCGCTGCATCGGCGAATGGGATAGAAACGATTGAATTTCATTGCATTTTTCGCTTAAATTTCTTCAGACGCGAAAACTGAAAAGCCCAAACAACTTCAATCTTTCAATTTATTTAAATACAATAAACGCTCTATTTTAATGTTATAAATTCATGGATCGCTTCTTTTGAAACCGCCGTCTCTGATTATTATCAGAAAAAACTAAAAATCGCTCTTGAAAAGTTCCTCCTTTTTTTGTATCGTTCCGTTATCGGATTTAAGGTTTCAGAATAATATTCGATCAAGTAAAATAATTTTCATGTTTAGAAAAAAACAGACAACGGGAATAAATACTAACATTTACGTAATATTTTTGTGTTTTGTTGCGTTTATTTTTTTTCAGACTGGTTGTCAAACCGACAGCCAACTTGCGGTTTACGTTCCATTTAATAGCGCGCGCACCGATACGATTCCCGGTATTCTTACTCCGTCGGAGCGAATAGAAATGGTGCGTCTTAAAGGAGAAAACGGACGGCTTGCCGACTCGCAAACGCAGAAAATGCTCATTGAACATTTAACAAAAGAATACGTCGATTCGCCTGATCCTGTTTTACGGCAAGAAGTTGTGAAGGCAATGGAACGGCTTAATAATTCCGACGGTTTTGCTCTGTTCAAATACGCCGCGATGAAAGATGAAAATCCGTTTGTGCGGCGCGCGGCATGTCGCGCCGTTGCCAGTATTCCCCAAAACGAGTCGGCTGCGGTACTTCGGCACATTATCCGTCACGACGCCGACAAAGACGTTCAACTTCAGGCAATAAAAAGTCTTGCGGCATTCGACGATCAAGATACGATCACGGCGCTTGGAGAATTACTTGAAAGCCGCCATGCGGCGTTACGTTATCAAGCAATTCAATCGCTGAAATCTTGTACTCGACAGAATTACGGCGACGACGTCCGGCGCTGGAAACAATACCTTGCCGGTCAAACTCCCAACCCGCCGGAAAAATTAACATTTTCTCAACGTTTGGGATGGGAAGAAATTTCTACATTCAAGTAGTAAAAAGAAGAAATCTCTTACCGAATTTTTTCCGAGCGCTTTCTCATTCCCAGTAAATAACCGCCGATGAAAATTCGTGAAATTTGCGAGCGGATAGAAACTCTCTACGGTATCTTTGCGGGAAGGTCTTGTGTTTTTTTGAATATTTGTTATAATTTTATTTTGTTTTCGCGAATTTTCATCTCATTTTACATTTTAGAACAAATCTTTTGAAAACATATTATCGTTTTAAAATTAAATATCATTTGCAACTTTTCTCATAAATGACGCCAATTTTGCTCGACGCCGTTGTTCGTTATCTGGAATCGCAATATCCGCTTACGCTTGCGGAAAGTTGGGATAATGTCGGGCTGCTTGTCGGAAACCGCGCAACAACGATACGGCGAATCATGACTTGCCTGACCGTTACGCCGGAATCTTGCCGCGAAGCTCTCCGCGAACATGCCGATTTGATTATTACGCATCATCCGTTTCCGTTTCGCGCGATTCAACGTATGACAAGCGATACGAATATCGGCAATATGCTTTTGCAATTGATTCATACCGGAATTGCAATTTATAGTCCGCACACGGCGTTTGATTCGGCGGCAACCGGTATCAATCAACAAATTGCAAAACGTCTTGGACTTTCTCAAATTGCAACGCTTTATCCCTCGTCGGCGTCTTCGGAAATTTCTCATCGACAAGATCAGAATTTGCCGCAAGGAACGGGACGTATTGGAATGTTGCCGCAGCCGACGCCGTTACTTCCGTTGGTAGAAAAAACGGCGAAATTGTTTGATTTGAATATCGCGTCTTACGCCGCGCCGGACGAATTTTTGATAGAATCAAACGAGAGGCGTTTGGCGCAGCGCGTCGCAATCGGATGTGGCGCGGCAGGCGATTTTCTCGAACAAGCGATTGTTCAAAAAGCGGATGTTTTTCTTGTCGGCGAAGTGAAATTTCATACGATGCTGGAAGCGCGAGAGAATCAAATTGCCTTAATTATTCCGGGACATTACGCGACGGAACGTTTCGCTGTCGAGCGTCTTGCCGACGAACTGCAATTGTATTTTGCCGATTCGCTTGCGGTTTGGGCAAGCCGTTGCGAGTCGGATCCGTTGCAGTATCATTGTATTGACAATAGCTGAGAAAACGACGATAAGGTTGTATTGAAACAGTAAACGCAATTTTTAACGAAGAGAATAAACATGATTGATCTTGCAGTCATTCCTGTGGCGGGACGCGGAACGCGGTTGTTGCCGTTGACCAAAAGTCAGCCGAAAGAAATGCTTCCGGTTGCCGGAAAGCCGGTTGTTCAATACGTCGTCGAAGAGCTGATTCGTTCCGGCGTGCATCGGATGCTTTTTGTTACCGGCGCGGGAAAAACCGCGATTGAAAATCATTTCGATATTGACAATGAATTGATCGACAATCTTCGCGCGACCGGCAAAGAAGACCTTCTTGCCGAACTTGCGTTTGAGCGGGAAGACGCCGATTACTTTTATTTGCGGCAGCGTCGGCAACTCGGTTTGGGACACGCCGTTCTCTGCGCCGAACCGTTTATACGCGGACAACGTTTTGTGGTTGCGCTGGGCGATTCGATTATCGGACGCGGTTCCGAGTCAAAAATTATCAAACGAATGATCGATCTTTTTGAAAAACACGACGACGTGAAAGGAATTATCGCTTTTGAGGAAGTGCCGCACGACGAAGTCTTTCAATACGGTATTGCGCAGCCGGGCAAAAGCGCCTCCGATTTTTTTGAATTGGACGACATTGTCGAAAAACCTTCGCCGGAAGAAGCGCCGAGTCAATTAGCGGTCGCGGCGCGTTATGTTTTTTCCGCAGAAATTTTTGAATACTTGCGAACGACAACGCCCGGTAAAGGAGGCGAAATTCAATTGACGGACGCGATTCGTCGTATGATTCATAACAAGAAACGGTTTCTCGGCGTTCATCTTTCGCCGTCGGAGAAACGTTACGACGTTGGTAATTTCGAGAGTTATTTCGCTGCGTTTACCGAATTTGCTCTTGCCGATCCGGTTTACGGCGCTGCGGTAAAACAACATCTCAAAAAATTATTGGAAAGAATGTAACGCAAATATTCATTGAAATCGCTAACATTTTCGTCAAACTTTTACGAGAGAACGAGATTCTTTTAAGAAGATTTATTTTACTTGGAAAGACGTTGCAAAATGACAGTTTTACAGGATCGCCCGCTTATCATTGGTTCGCATAAATTTCAAAGCCGCTTATTTGTCGGAACGGGACGTTACTCGACGTTTGAAATCATGCGGCGGGCGCTTGACCTTTCCGGCGCGGAATGCGTTACGGTTGCCGTGCGGCGGGAACGGTTGATTAACGCGGCGGGACAAAATATTTTAGAGTTCATTGATGCGAAACGTTATACGATTCTTCCGAACACTGCCGGTTGCTTTTCTGCGGACGACGCGGTTCGCGTTGCGCGGCTCGGACGGGAAATTTTGTTGCAGATGGAAAATCCCGGCGCGAATTGGATAAAACTTGAATGTCTCGGCGATACAAAAACGTTGCTGCCCGATCCGATTGAAACGCTCAAGGCGACGGAAATTCTGGTTGCCGACGGATTTGAGGTATTAGTTTATACGTCGGACGATCCGTTGATTGCCAAACGTCTCAAAAACGCCGGAGCCAGCGCGGTGATGCCTGCCGGAAGTCCGATTGGAAGCGGACAGGGATTGCTGAATCCCAACGCGATTCGGATTTGCATGGAATACTTGAAAGAAAACGATCCTAATTTTCCGGTGATTGTCGACGCCGGAGTCGGCGCGGCGAGCGACGTCTCGTTAGCGATGGAACTTGGCGTGGACGGCGTTTTACTCAATACGGGAATTGCCTACGCCAAAGACCCGCTCAAAATGGCGCACGCCATGAAATTAGCGTGCGAATCGGGACGATTTTCTTATCTTGGAGGTCGCATCCCGAAAAAATTGTACGCGGCGGCAAGCAGTCCGGTCGAAGGAACAATCGGAACGTAACGGCGTCTCCAAAGAACAGCGGCTTTCGTCGCCGCGCGGATTTTCATTTTTTTCTTTATTCTTTATCAAATGAAACGCAACACAAATAACATTCGGACATTTTTTTGCCGCGAAGGAACTTATTATTCGCTGGTAATTGCGGGCGTGCTATTTATTGCGTTATTGAAGCAAGTGAATCCGATGATGCTTTTTGCGTCGTTGTTAGTTTGTCCATTGTTTATTGGATTATGGTTAGGGCGTCAAACGTTAAAACAACTGACGGTGAAACGAATAGCGCCGTCGCGGATTCATGCGGGCGACACGTTTGTCACGCAACTGGAGGTTTCCAATACGGGGCGAAAGATTTCCTCGTGGGGCGTGGTTGCCGAAGATACAATTAAAGCGATTGCGTCGGGTTCCGAGCGCGAGCAAACGGAATACAAGCCGGCGGTTTATTTGGATTATATTGGCGCGAGCGAGAATCAGCGTAAGAGTTATGTCGGACGCTTGCCGGTTCGCGGACGTTACTGTTTCAAAAAAGTGACGCTTTCAACTCGGTTTCCATGCGGTTTTTTCCGAAGCGTTACGGAATTGGAAGCGGAAAGCGAAATGATTGTTTTGCCGAAACTCGGAACGCTTACGGACGGTTGGATAACGCGGCAGCACGAAGCCAATGAAACGATTTTGCATCGCCGCCGCCGTTCCAGCCGTATGACCGGCGAGTTTTTCGGCGTGCGCGAATGGCGTCGCGGCGACACGAAACGAGGAATTCATTGGCGTTCGTCGGCGCGGCACAATCAAATGATGGTTCGTCAGTACGAACAGTATCAGAATCGTGACGCGGCAATTTTGCTGGACTTATTTCATGTCGGCGAACTCTTGCCGAGAGACGAAGAGAACATGGAACTTGCCATCAGTTTTGCGGCGACATTAACGGGCGACGTTATCCGGCGCGGCGGATACAACGTGACCTTTGGAACGTTTCAAGACAAATACGAAATCTATCGCGGGGCGTCGAACGCGATATTTTTGGAGCGGATACTTGAACGGTTGGCGGTCGTGAAGAGAACGCAAACGGACTGTCTTGCCGAATTGATGACGGAAACGCTTTCCAATACCGATCCGAATGCCGATCTGATTCTTATCACTTCTTTACCGATTGATCTGAACGGGCACGGACGTTTAGCAAATTTGAAAAATGATCCGCGTCTTCGCACGGTGATGCAACGTTTGCGGGTGGTCGTTACGTCCGACGCGGAATTTGACAAAATCTTTGTCGTGTGAATTTGGGATTTCTGTTTTTTACCACGAATCCGCAAAAAAACTTGTCAATCAACAATGATTGCATTCGTTTTAACGCAATAAGTTTTTCGGCAAAGCGTCGTTCCTGCGGAACAAATTATAATTTTTCGCGAAATTTGCTTGAACATTCCAATCATTTGCTCAAACGTTCAAGGGCAGTTCTAATAAGTTCAGTTTTTATTGAGGGTTTGATAGTTATGGGAAAGATATTATTTTTTCTCAAAAAGAGGCGGGAATTTTGTCGTTTTGAATGTCGGAAATCGTTTCCGA
>JAISZO010000221.1 GCA_031269105.1 Planctomycetaceae bacterium
AAGGAGTTACTCGTACTTTACAAAGATTTATTGGTACTTTTGTCGATTGATCGCCGCTTTTCATCAACTCGCCGCCTTCGTTACCGCCTTGCCAAACATTACGATCGCCAAACAAAAATCGTAAAATAAACAAGGTCTTTTTTTCAGGGGCAAATAAGTAGGAAAAATCTTTTTGCAATAGCCCGCAAAAAATATTTTTGAAATTTGTTAATTTGTTTTACGCAACATTACAACAACGGTAAACTTTTTTGATAACAAAATATACAATCTATAAATTCTTGCGAGATTGAGCGGGCGGCATGTCGATCAACGTAGCGCTTTCAAATTTTCTCAAAATTACAAATTCGACCGAGTTTCTAAAGTCAACATTTGAAATGTTACGAATCCTGATATAATGAACAAAAGACGCCTATTTAACGAAGAGGAAAAATGAAAGGAAATCAAATGTCTTTCGACAAGAAAAAAATATTATTTCGTATTCGATGTTTGATCTTATTTTTTATGGCGGCGTTGTTGGCGAGCGGAATCACGGCGTTTCCGTTGCGGTGGGAATTAGAGATTCTCTGCCGATGGTTCGGCGGCGAAACGTTTTTTGGCGAGCGTATTCCCAGTCTTGCGGCGTGGCTGCAATTTGTCCGCGAAGGAATCGAGTACAACGCCGCGCATTATCCTTACTACGCTTACGGTACCGACTGGCTGGCGTTTGCTCATATTATCATTGCGATTTCATTTCTCGGACCGCTCCGCGATCCGGTCCGTAATATCTGGACAATTCATTTCGGAATGATTGCGTGCGTTTTGATTTTGCCGCTTGCGTTCATCTGCGGCGAAATCCGTCAAATCCCATTTGGCTGGCGGCTTGTCGATTGCTGTTTCGGCGTTTTCGGTATCATTCCGCTTATTATGATTCATAAATGGACAAAGAGATTGGAAAAATAAGAGTCCTCTCTATACTCATACGAGCCGCAAATATACGAATGAGCGTTCTCCCGCTCTCAATGTCGCGGCGCTTCAAACTTTTTATTTTCATGCAACGCCTCTTATTTATAATTTTTCGGCGTCGGTTTTATTTTTGACGGGATTGCGTTATAATTAAGAGAAGTTTGTTAAAAAGTTTTCTATTCCAATACATAAAATAGGACTTGTTAGTAAATTGTTTTGCTAGAGCTGTTTTAGCGCATGAAAGTTTTAGATATATTATGTAATGATTTACAATATCTCTATCTATCAATGTACAAATAACATTAAAGGTCAAAGATGCTCAATTTTGAAGGAAAAGCCAAACAACCGCCTGACGGCGAAATTGTGATTATTGTCTCAAAGTTTAACGGTTCGATTACCGAGCGTCTTCTCGACGGCGCATTAGCGGCGCTTCGGGAAAATTCTGTCAGCGAACAAAATATCACGGTTTGCCGAGCGCCGGGCGCGTTTGAAATTCCGCTTGTCGCGTCGCATTACGCCGAACAGCCCAATATTCTTGCGATTATTTGTCTCGGCGCGGTGATTAAAGGAGAAACGTCGCACGACGAACATATCAACCGCGCGGTGAGTTTGGAAATCGCAAAAATCGGAACGGAAAATAAGAAGCCGGTCATTTTTGGATTGCTCACTTGCAATACTGTCGAACAGGCGATTACACGAAGCGGCGGCGCGGCGGCGGCTCATGATAAAGCCGTCGGAAAAAAAGCTTATATTGGCAACAAGGGTTACGAAGCGGCGGAAGCGGCTCTCGAAATGATAGACCTGATGCAGCAACTTCCGTCTCTCGACTATACTGCGCCGGTTCGTGAAATAATGAATATGCTCGCTAAATTACTCTCCGACAACGGAAGTATCGGCGTTGACGATATTTATGAAACGCCGTTTGATTTCGACGAGGAAAAAGATTCGACGTACAGAGGTTACTACGACGAAGGCAAGGACGAATATTATTTCGACGACGATGAAGACGAAGATGATAATGACGACGATGATGTTGCGAATGAATTTTATGAATTCGTGAAAGGATTGAGAGGTCGTTCCGCAAAAAAGAAATCTGCGAAAACGAAGCCGTTCAAGAAAAAAGTTGCGAAAAAAAGCAAAAAGAAACGAAAATAAATTGCCATGTCGGAGCGTTATTTTTGGAATCGTCCGCAAGTTGGCGAGTATCCCTTTTCATCGGACGTCGCGGAATTGTCGGGAGATGAAGCGCGGCATCTTATTCGCGTGATGCGTCAAAAGAGCGGCGACATAGTAACGCTTTTCGACGGTTGCGGCGGCGAATACAGAGCGGAAATTATCGACGTCCGCAAAGACCACGCGACGTTGCGTTTGTTGGAAACATGGAAAGCGGACGCGGAAATCAATCGCCGCGTGACAATTGCCGCGTCGCTCCCGAAAGGCGACCGACAAAAATGGATGATTGAAAAATTGACGGAGTTGGGATGTTTTCGTTTTATTCCGTTAGCGACGGAACGCGGCGTCGCGAAATGTTCCGTCGATACGGCGGAACGATTGCGGCGGCAAGTTTTAGAAGCGTCGAAACAATGCGGACGGTCGCGATTGATGACGGTGGAAAATGAAAAAAGCGTCGCCGTTTGTATCGCCGATTTTGAGGAAGAAACGGCAAACGAAACGTCGGCAAAACAAGATTTTCAACGCGCGGCGTACATTGCGCATCCGCTTTCCGACGCCGATTTTCAACAGCAACATTTGTCTGACTTGTTAAAAATCGACGTTATTCGCGCATTACCGCAAAACATACTGGCGCTCGTCGGACCGGAAGGCGGTTTTACTCACGCGGAAGCGACGAAGGCGCTCGAACTTGGCGCGACGCCTCTGGATTTGGGAACGCGAGTTTTACGGATTGAAACGGCGGCGATCATGCTGACCGCCATGTTGACGACATTGCCGTAAACGATTGTTTATTGGCAACTTCTAAAAACGCCTTTTTCACCGTAATGCGACTTCTGTTGACAAAAATCATCATGAATAGGGCGATACTCTCCCTTTTGTTGCAAAATGGGATCGTTGACCATGATTCTTAATCTATGAATTGTAGTGATTATTTATGTTATTATGCAATATTTGACAATCTTTGGGAAAAATATTGGGATTGAGTGATTTTTTTTAATGATCCCCAACAACATAAACTACCTTTTCGATGTAACAACGAGGCAAGTATCTGTTGTTGGAACGTCGGCATTTGCCGACCGGTTTTCTAAAAAGAAACCGCAAACATAATTAACTTTAGAAGAAGACGCCAGAGGTCATCGCCCCATGAAAGTTTCTGCTAAAACCGAATATGCCTGTATTGCTGTGATGGAACTGGCAGCGAATTATGGTTCCCCGGAACCGGTACGTATCCGAAATATCGCGGAACGACATTTTGTACCGCCCCGTTTTTTGGTGCAAATCCTTCTCCAACTCAAAGGAGCGGGAATTGTTTCCAGTACGCGAGGCGCGGCAGGAGGTTACAATTTGATTCCGCGTCCCGAAGAAGTCACTTTGGGACAAGTGATGGGAATCATTGACGGGCCTGCGCAAATTCCGAAACCGTCTCGCGCTTTTGATCCTAGCACGGAATCTCACGCGTCGCGCGTGTTAAACGATGTCTGGGAAATCGCCGAATACAAGAGACAGGATTATCTCAATAATATTACGTTTGCCGATTTGGTCAAACGATGTTACCCCGAAAGAGGAAATGGCGAAAGCGTTTCGAGCGTGAATACCGACGCTCATTCCAGTCAGGAAATCAATTTGATACCGACGGCAAACTGCATGCCGAATCACGTGACGCCTGACATTTCGTCATCGTTGTCGTCGGCTCATCAACAGTGAAAAAACGCGAAATCATTTGTAGAGACGTAATCGATACGTCTCTACATTTTTTACGTCGATTAGACTTCGTCTTACCGTGAATTGCTTTTCACTTTTCATTTTCTTCTTTTCGTTTCCCGCCTGCATGGTTTGGCTTTTCTTTAACTCCGTAGCGTTATGAAACATCCATGCGGATTTCGTCGAACAGGGAAACATTACCCTTGTTTTACATAGAAATCAATGTTATAATTTTTGAAGTTTGAGATTTATTGATTACTCTCTATGAGACCTATTTACGCTATCATTGAGATTCACGATGACTCACCATCAACATACCGTATCTCCATTTGATCATTTGTATCGTTCCGCCGCGATTCATAAAGAAAACGAGCGCCGCACGTTTCTTGTCGTTATCATAACGCTTTTGACGATGACTATCGAAATTGTCGCGGGATTTCTCACCGGCTCAATGGCGTTATTGTCCGACGGTTGGCACATGGGAACTCACGCCGGAGCTCTCGGAATCGCGCTCTTCGCGTATTATTACGCAAGAACCCATCAGAACGATCCGCGTTATACTTTCGGAACCGGAAAAGTCGGCGTTCTTGCCGCCTTTGCCAGCGCCGTCATTCTTGGCGTTACCGGTCTTTTAATTTTTTACGAATCAATCAACCGGTTTTTACATCCGCAAAATATTCATTTCGATACCGCAATTTTTGTCGCGGCGGCGGGATTGATTGTCAATCTCGTTTGCGCGGCGATTCTCGGAGGAAAATCGCATGATCATAACCATGAACATTGCGAAAAAGACCGACATTCGCGTCAATCGAATTTGCAAACCGATCATAATCTTCGCGCGGCGTTTTTGCACGTTTTGGCGGACGCTCTGACGTCGGTGTTAGCCATTGGCGTTTTACTGGTCGGAAAGTATTGCGGGCTTTTGCAGTTTGACGCTCTTGCCGGACTTCTCGGCGGCGTCATGATTTTGATTTGGTCGCGCGGTCTGATACGCCGGACAAGCCGCGTTTTGCTCGACGGCGACGTGGAACCGCAAATCATTGAGGATATCCGCAAAGTCATTGAAAGCGACGCGGACAATGAAGTGATTGACTTACACGTCTGGCGAATCGGCGAAAACGAATTAGCGGCGGTGATCGCGTTGGTCAGCGACCATCCCAATTCCCCGGAATACTACCGCGAACTGCTTGCCGAATACCGCGACTTAAAACATGTCGTTGTCGAAGTGCATCATTGCCACTGCCGCGATTAAAGCGTTCCGTTCTTGATCTTGAAACGGAGTTTCCAATCAACGTTTCGCTTTCTTCGTAGCGAAAAATGGTTTTACGGTTAATACGGCGTTTTATGTTGCATGACGTCGGACGTTTTGAAACCTTTGCGGAATTGTCCGAAACCAAAGCCGAGCGGCTTGTATTCGCCGACAAGTTCAACGGAACTTTCCGGCGAAATTTTTTCGTCCATTCGTAAAAGCCAGTAACAAGCGTTGATCAGCAAACGGCGGACGTCCGGCGATTCAAAATCCAAACCGGAGCCAATTGTCGAAGCGACCGCTTGTCCTTTTTTGCCGTTTTCAATTTGATAGGTTTTCGTCCAGAGAATCGGCGTCAACGGATTATTTTTCTCGTTTTCGACCGGTTTATCGGTAGGTTTCATTCCTTCCAGAACGGCGCCCAAAACGACCGGATGCGAATCGTCGGGAAGAGGTAAGCGGACGGTATAAACGTCGGACGGACCAAAAATATCGTTGCAGCCGGTTGTTATCGGATGCTTTTCTCCCGCCGGAATCACGCCGCGAGTCGCCTCGACTTTATGTTTTCCGTGATGATTGATCCATGTTTCTCCAAGAATTTTACGTCCGAATCCGCCGTCCCAACCGCCGCCGGAATAATTGAAACTATATTTTGCATACTTCCGGTCTCGCGGAATATTAAATGCGTGAGTCGCCGTCCGAATACCGAGTATTGGTTTTCCCGCCTCAAGATACCGCGCAATATGCGTCATTTGTTCGTCGGGAAGATTACGGAAACGAAGGAACATTACGAGCAAATCCGCAGATTCCAATAATTCTAAACCGGGAATATTATCAATCGTAACAGGATCGATTTCGCGGCTTTTGCGATTTATCGCATAAAGCGCCGTGCAGCGAAATCCATGTCGTTCCGCCATAATTCGCGCCATTTGCGTCAGCATTTCTTCGCTTCGGTATTCTTCGTCGCCGGCGAGAAAAACGACTTGTTTTCCGTTTCCCGGCAGATTTTTCGCGCCTTCAAAAACGGCGTAATTTTCATCGCCCGCATAAAGATTGAACGCAAGCGCCAGAAGAAACGCCGGCGTTAATAAAACGTTTTTTTTCATCATAACGATTACTTTCTTTGTCTATTGATTTCCGTGAAAAACTTGAGGAGACGCTTTTGCTCCGCCGGAAGGGGGCGGGGCGCCATATTTTCACGTATTGAAAACATTCCGCCTCCAAGCTCCCGCCTTTCGCCTCTATTTATAACGTATCTTTCGCAAATTCGCGTTTGAGCAACTCGCACGCCTTTGCGCCTTGTTCGTCGCCGACCGTTACGTTGATACTTCGCTCGCCGGTGTTAATGATAGTAACGTTAATTCCTTCGCCGGACAATGTGCGGAAAATCCGCGACGCTAAACCCGTATGACTTCGCAAACCCGTGCCGCGCACGACGATTTTCGCCACTTTCGGATTGCAAGTCGGCGGAGCGCTTTTCAGCGTTTGCGACAGCTCGGTTGACGTGACAAGCGCCGTTTGCAGTTGATCGCGCGGCACGGTAAAACTAATGTTTGCCAGTCCGCTTCGCCCGACGCTTTGCACGATCATATCGACAACGACCGCGTCTTTGGCAATTCGTTCAAACACATTCGCGGCAAGTCCCGGCACGTCCGGCACGCCGTTTAACGTGATACGCGACTGCGTCGCGTCGAGCGTAATGGATTCAATGATCGTGTCTTCCATGCCGGTCAAACGAGAAAGATATTCTCCTTCCAATTTATCCGGCGATTTTATTTCGCCGGGCTTGAGAATCACCGGTCCTCGCGCGTCGTCCGGCTTGATATGCAGCGCAAACGCCTCATGCGCCGCTTGCAACGCGTTCAGCGAATTGGACTGATCGACAAGCGCTGAAATTTTTATTTCGCTGGTCGTAATCATGGAAATATTGATACCGCGATCCGCAAGAGAACGAAACATCCGCCGCGCAACGCCGGGTTGTTTTTCCATGCCGAGACCAATCACGGAAACTTTCGCCACGCCCAAATCGGTTTCGACATTTAACGCGCCGATCTTTTCCGCCACCTTTTTTACGACGTCCACTGTTTGCGGCAAGTCGTCTTCCACGACGGTAAACGAAATATCGGTTCGCCCTTCGCTGCTGATATTTTGCACAATCATATCGGTTGCAATTTTCGCATCGGCAATTTCCGTGAACAGAGCCATCGCCACGCCCGGACGATCCGGCGCGCCGACCAACGTGACGCGGGCTTCGTCTTTTGCTAACGCCGCGCCGCAAACCGGTTCTGTCGGCGATTCGGGCGTATCGACAATCCATGTTCCCGCCGCGTCGCTCGCGCTGTTCCGCACCACAACCGGCACGTTATACTTTTTCGCAAATTCAATCGACCGACTGTGCATCACGCCCGCTCCAAGACTCGCCATTTCGAGCATTTCGTCGTAACTGATACGATCTAATTGTCTTGCTTCGGGAACAAGTCGCGGATCGGTCGAATAGACGCCGTCCACATCGGTATAAATTTCGCAGGCGTCCGCGCCGAGAGCCGCCGCCAACGCAACCGCCGTCGTATCGCTGCCGCCGCGTCCGAGCGTCGTGACGTCGCCGCCTTCGCTGACTCCCTGAAAACCGGCGGCGATAACAATATTCCCCTCGTTGAGACTGCGCCGCATCGTTTCCGTTGAAATCGAGCGGATACGCGCTTTCGTATGAGCGGCGTCGGTTAAAATTCCGATTTGCGTGCCGGTGAAACTGATCGCTTTGTAACCCAGCGATTCCAGCGCGATTGCCATCAGAGAAATTGTCACCTGTTCGCCGGTTGCCATTAACATGTCCATTTCGCGGGTGGACGGACGATTGGTAATCTGTTTTGCCAACGCGATTAAATCGTCTGTCGTTTTTCCCATCGCGCTGAGAACCATAATCACTTTATGACCTTCTTTTGCCGCGCGAATCGCTTTGCGTGCCGCAGCGAGAATTTTTTGCGTATTCGCAACGCTGGTGCCGCCGAATTTTTGTATAATTAAAGACATACTTTTTGACCTGCCCGAAAAACAAAGTTGTTGGAAAATAAGAAAAAACGTTGCGTTACAATAAGGAAACGCCGTTACAGTTGTGGTAAAATCTTGCCGTAACTTCTTGTTACAACGCCGGTTAAGCAAGCACAATCAAACAAGATTCTATTATGGCACACTTTTGAGCGGCGGCAAGAGCGGCGGGAAAAATTTTGAAAAAAATAAAATATTACCGGCTTGTTTTTTACAGACGATAAATGACGATAAATAAAGGGCAGTTCTAATAAGTTCAGTTTTTATAGAGGGTTTGATAGTTATGGGAAAGATATTGTTTTTTTTCAAAAAGAGGCGGGAATTTTGTCGTTTTGAATGTCGGAAATTGTTTCCGA
>JAISZO010000223.1 GCA_031269105.1 Planctomycetaceae bacterium
ATGCCAAGCCATGCGACGCTACAAATTGAATGCGACGACCGGAAATGCGGAACAAATATCGATAGATACTTAAAAATGCGACTTTCGGGGGATGGATGAAGTGAAACTTTTAGGGATTGATCCCCAATGTTTTGACGTTGGATTATGTTGACGTGAAGGTTGGTGATGAAGAGCGAAAAGACATTTACACTTGGGCGGCGAATCGTTTTGTGTTTCAGAAACACGGTATGGGCGGCAATACTTGGGATAGTCAGGTTCAATTTAAAGATAATTTGATTACGAAAAAATTTCTTGATAACAGCGGTTTTGAAGCAACTTATCATTTCACGTTGCAGGAATCAATTCCGAACAATCTTGCGATTGTGATAGAACGTCCCGATTTGTATAAGATTTATTGCAACGACAAAGAAGTCAACGCGATTCCGAATGCGTGGCGGTTTGACAAATCGTTTGGCAAAATTGATTTGTCCAAAGTTGCGAAAGTCGGCGAAAACAACGTTAAAATTGTTGCGCAACCAATGACGATTGAACATGAGCTTGAACCGGCATATTTGCTTGGAGATTTTTCGTTGCAAAATGCGGACAAGGGATTTATTGTTGTTCCGCCGCAAGCGTTGTCAATGAATCCGCCTGAAGGTTGGAATCGTCAGGGGACGCCGTTTTACGCGGGCAAGGTTGAGTATTCGCAAACGTTTCCTATCGAAAAAATTGATTCGGCGCAAAAATATTTTGTACAACTTCCGCCGAGTCCGAATGGTTGGTACGGTTCCACGGCGCAAGTTGCCGTCAACGGTCAATCGTCGGGATTTGTGATTTTCGCGCCGTACCAAATTGACGTTACAAAATTTATCAAAGAAGGCAAAAATGAGATTGCCGTGATCATTTTGGGAACGCCGAAAAATTTATTGGGACCGCATCACGCCGGTAAAATACGCGGCAGCGCGTGGTCTGACGCATTCCGCCGCGCACCCGAACGCCAACCAAGCGGCGCAAGTTACGATACTATCGGTTACGGATTATTTGAGCCGTTTCGATTATTACTTTTTACGGAATGATACGAAATAAATCATTTTGTTGAATAACGGTTTATCCTCTTTCCGATGAGACGGGTCGTTTTTCAGAGACGCAGCCCGAAGCGTCAACTCCGGTTCAATTCCACCACGAAGACACAAGAAGCGAGAAGAGATTCGCGAAGGATTTTTAAAATTGGTCAATTGATTGTTTTAATCATAGAGCTATAAATTCTGCTTGCGAAACTTTTAACTTTTCTTCGTGGCGAAGTAAACCGTCTCCGACGTTCCGGTCATGGTTGCATTTTTCGTTGTTCCAAAAGCCATTGATAAAGTTCCGGTTTTGTATAAACCAAATGAGGAATCCCATGACCGGCTTCGTGAAGCGTTGTGAATTGAACGTTAGAATGATTCAATTCCTTCATCGCGGTAATCATTTTTTCCGTATTTTCGTAGGACACAACGTCGTCCGCGTCGCCGTGAAACGCCCAAGTCGGAACAGTTTGCAATTTCGCCGCGTTTTCCGGTTCGCAACCGCCCGCCAAGGGAACAATCGCTGCAAAACGGTCGGGATATTCGCACGCAACGCGAAACGTTCCGAAACCGCCCATACTAAAACCGGTCAAATAAACTCTGCCTGGATCAATACGATAACGCATGCGGTTCTCTTTCAAAAATTCGTCGAGAAACGCAATCACTCGTTTCGGTTCCCAGCCGTGAATCGGAGTCGTCGGACTAACGACAATAAACGGAAAATCTTTTACGGGAATCGTACCATTGGCGCAATGAAAGATATCAAGATTTTTCAACACGCAGACATCTTTTTTGGTCTCGCCCGCGCCGTGCAAAAAAATAATCAACGGACGCGGCTTGCCGAAATCATGATAACCGCGCGGCAAACGTAAAAGATAATCGTATTGTTGTTGCGGCGTTATTTGCCGTATGACAATCGTACTGCCAAACTCGTAAGTTTTCAGGTCGTAAATCAATCGAAACAACAAAAGACTTCCGCCAATGATCCAAAATAATAACAACAGCAAGGGAACGCGACGTTTCATAAAATCACCCGTTTTTTCGAGAAGAATAGCAAATGCGCGAAAAAATCAATACAGACAATGTCGCCAAAATTGGCAAACCGAACATGCCGAACACTTTGCCCGACGTCCGATGATAACAAACGACGCCTTGCGGCGCGCCGGGACTTTTCAGGTTTTGCAACAGCATCCAACCGACAACTTTTTCCTTACGCAACGCATTTGTCCACGAATCATGTCCGCCGATTTCATTTAACGTCAAATACGCATTGCCGCCCGCCGCGTTAATCAAATTGACAAAACGTTCCATCGTTTCCCACGGCGCCGTATCGTCTTTGTTATTAAACGCCCAGATTGAAGCGAACAGAAAGTCTTGGCGATTTAACGGAGGCGAAGTGGAACAAACGCCGAGCGACGCAAAACGTTTCGGATATTTGCCGACAAGATTCCACGCCGCCTGACCGCCGGAACAAAGACCAAACGCCCCTAATTTGTTCGTATCAATCGGATACTCCTGAATGACCGTATCGAAAATTTTCTCGGCAATTGTCATCGGCGAGTCTCCTTTGCCTTCTTTCGAGATAGAATTTTCCCATGATTTATTGTCCGGCGGACATTGCGTCGCGATCATAAAAAAATCGAGTTTGTTTTTGCCCGCAATCAATTCCATCGTGGACTGAACGTGCGAAAGTTGACGCGTGTTATCATTACCGCTTTCTCCCATTCCGTGAAACCAAACGATCAGCGGATATTTTTTGTCCGGTTGAATTTTATCCGGCATAAGCATCCGAAATTTGATCGGTTGATTGACGTATCGCCCGCCCGTGTAATGATATTCCATCGCCGCAAAACAATCAATCAGTTGACATTCGCGTTATAACCGCCGTCCGCGTTCTTTTCCGATTCGCTGGTTGACGCATTTTTTATATCGCGATCGCTCCCCCGCTTTGCCTGCTCGGCAAGAATGATTTTACACGGCGCATTATCTTCCGCTGAAATTTGCCGACATAAAATCAAACACAAAAGAAACGAAAGAATCCTAAAGTATCGCGACATTTGATTCCGCTTTTCTGATAAAATTAAGACGATTTTCAAAATAGATTTTTCATCGCAAATATTGCCGATCAATTCCTCCGCGTGAATTTACGAATATAAAGTTTACGTAATATTTCAGCAAAATCAACCCGCCGATAACAATAGAATGAGAATAATCTCGAAAAGTTTCCGATAGAGAAAATATTGTTCTCATGTTTTGACGTCGGCGACCGGCGATTCCCTTGTTCGCAAAATTGCGTTAAAATATGGAAAGAAAAAAAGATAAAAAATACAGGCAGGAACAAAGCGTAGCAATGCGACGGCTCCCAAATATGCAGTCGCTTTTTTGTTCCTGCCTGTCGTTTTTTCTTGGAAAAACGCAAGGCGCTGCGTTTCTCCATTTTTCATTTTTTCATACCACCACCGCGTCTAATTCCGCAGTAATGGCGTTGGCTATCTTGTCGAACGTTGCGGCGGTAACAACTTGTTCGCCGACGGAAACGGTCGGTCCTTTGTCGCATTGTTCAAAACAGAACGTCGCTTCAACTTGCACAAGATTCACTAAATTTCGGCTTTCAACATACTCGACAATCTGTTTGAGCAGCGTTTGACTGCCGCGAATAAAACAGCTTGTGCCGACGCAAACTGAAACGTGTAAACGCGGCGACGTTCCGGCGTCGTCAAGAACCGGCATGATTAAACCGCTGATTCGACGTTTCGTGCGATATTGAGTGTGTAACAATTCATGCGCGGTATGACCGCCGATACCGCCGTCGAGATATTTTTTGTAAGTTTCAAGCAACAGATGATTGTCTTGCGATTTATGCAATTGCAGCATTTTGTCGCTACAATAAAGACCATCGGCGCGTTTCGTGCGCGTTTCCCACGAATAACAAACCGGCTGACCGGCGCCGCCAACGCAACCGCCCGGACACGCCATGATTTCAATCAGATCAAGATCGCAATCGCCGGAACGAATCCAATCGCATATTTTCCGCGCGGCGCCGAGTCCGAACACGACGGCAAGCTTCAATTTCATGCCGTCCACGTTAAATTCGGCAATCCGCGTGTCTTTCATTCCGCGAACCTCTTGAAATTCAACGGAATCCAGTTTCACGCCTTTGAGTTCCTCCACCGCGCAACGTAACACCGCTTCGGTCACGCCGCCGGTCGCTCCAAACAAAACGCCCGCGCCGGATTTGAAACCAAACGGCATATCCAACGATTGCGGCTGCAAATTGTTGAAATTGACTCCCGCCGCTTTAATCATGCGTCCAAGTTCCTGCGTCGTCAACACGTAATCAGTATCGGGAATATTATCTTTGTAGAACTTCTCCTGCTTACATTCGTATTTTTTCGCCGTGCAAGGCATAATGGCGACGCTGACGACATTTTTCCATTCGGCGACGTTGGTTTCGCTCAAAACTTTTTTAATCACCGGACTAAACATCTGCATCGGAGAACGGCATGATGAAAGATTCGGAAGAAGATCGGGATAAAATTGTTCCGCAAATTTCACCCATGCCGGACAACACGACGTAAATTGCGGAAGATGTTCGCCTTTCTTTTTGCGTTCAATGAACTCGTGCGCTTCTTCCAGAACGGTCATATCCGCAGCGAAACTTGTGTCGTAAACCTGATCGAAACCAATCAGACGCAGCGCGGCGGCGACTCGTCCCATTTCAACCGAACCGGGTTCGCCGCCGAAAATTTCGCCGATTGCCACGCGAATCGCGGGAGCAATTTGAACGACGACGAACTTTTCAGGATTGTTGATTTCATGCCACACTTGATCCACGTCGTCACGCGGAGTCAATGCGCCGACCGGACAAACCTGCGAACAAAGTCCGCAATTGACGCATTCCACGTCGGCAAGATTTTTATTGAACGGCGGCACAACGCACGAGTTGGCGCCGCGTCCCGAAAAACCAATCGCGCCGATACTTTGAATTTCCTCGCATGCGCGAACGCAGTCGCCGCATAAAATACATTTATTCGGATCGCGCACTAGCGACAAGCTGGAACGATCCACTGGCTTCGGCTGAAAACGGCGTTTGAACCGCACGTTCTCCACGCCGAATTGCCGCGTCAGCGTTTGTAATTTGCAATTGGTGTTGCGCGGACAAAGCGTGCAATTTTGATCGTGATCGGCAAGCATCAACTCCAGCGCGACTCGCCGCATTTCGCGAATTTCTTCGGTATGCGTTTTCACAACAAACCCCGATTCCGGCGGCACGGAACACGACGCCTGAATTCCGCGTCCTTCGATTTCCACCAAACAAAGCCGACACGCTCCGTAAATGCTCAACTCGGAATGATAACAAAAGGTCGGAATTTCGATTCCGGCTTTTCTCGCAACTTCAAGAATATTCCGCTCGCCTTCAATTGGAACCGCCATTCCATTGATTGTCATTGTGTTTGCTGCATTTTCAATCATTTTATTTTTGTCTTTATTTTTATTATGAGAAATTTTTATTGAATTGGTTTTGGAGCGATTGTTTCTTTGGCTTACGTTTCGCGTTGCGATTTTTTCGCTTCACGCTCCAAACTCCGCCGCTTGTTACGCTCCGACCACTGCGCCGAATTTGCACGTTGTTACGCACACGCCGCATTTGATACAAAGTTCCTGATTGATTTTATGCGGTTGTTTCCGCTCGCCGGAAATCGCACTGACCGGACATTTTCTCGCGCACGCCGTACAGCCGACGCATTTGTCCTGAAGAATTTCAATACTTCGCAGCGCGGCGCATTGACCGGTGGGACATCGTTTATTGAAAACGTGCGATTCCATTTCTCCGCGAAAATTTTTCAATACCGAAAGTACCGGATTCGGAGCGGTTTTTCCAAGAGCGCAAAGCGAACCTTTTCCCACCGTTTTCGCCGTTTGTTCGAGAATCGTCAACGTTTCGGCGGTTCCTTGTCCGTCAATAATTTCGTCAAGCAACGCAAGCATCTGTTTTGTTCCTTCACGGCAAAGAAGGCATTTTCCGCACGATTCGTTTTGCGTAAACTGCATAAAGAACCTCGCCATCTGCACCATGCAAGTATCTTTATTCATTACGACCAAACCGCCGGAACCGACCATTGCGCCGACCGTTTTCAACGAATCGAAATCCAGCGGCAAATCCAAATGTTTTTCCGTTAAACACCCGCCGGATGGTCCGCCGATTTGCACCGCCTTGAACGCCGTGTTCGATACGTTTCCTTTACTGTCGATAACGCCGCCGCCGATATCGAAGATGATTTCACGCAACGTAGCGCCGAATGGAACTTCAATCAATCCCGTATTGACGACGTGACCGGTTAATGCAAACGTTTTGGTTCCGGGCGAACTTTCCGTTCCGATTTTGCGGTACGATTGCGCGCCTTCGCGAATAATAATCGGCACGCACGCGAGCGTTTCGACATTGTTGATGCAGGTCGGTTTTTCCCAAAGACCTTTTTGCGCGGGAAACGGCGGTTTTGGTCTTGGCATTCCGCGTTTGCCTTCGATTGACGCCATAAGCGCGGTTTCTTCGCCGCAAACAAACGCGCCCGCGCCTTCCATCACATTCACCCGAAACGATTTGCCGGTTCCGAAAACGTCGTCTCCGAGAATCCCGATTTTCTCCGCTTCTTCAACCGCGCGACGCACGCGGGCAACTGCAAGCGGATATTCTAACCGAACATAAATGTAACCTTCATCGGCTCCGATTCCGCGAGCGGCAATCATCATTCCTTCGATAATCGTATGCGGATTCCCTTCCATAACGGAACGATCCATAAACGCGCCGGGATCGCCTTCGTCGGCGTTGCAGATAATATATTTTTTCTCGTTTTTTTCGCGCAAAGTAAATTGCCATTTCACGCCGGTCGGAAATCCGCCGCCGCCGCGTCCGCGAAGACCGGAGACTTTAATTTCCTCGCAAATCGTTTCCGGCGTCATTTCAAGCCACGCTCGCCGCGCAGATTCGTAACCGCCGTTTGCGATAAACTCATGCACGTCCTCCGGATCGAACACGCCGCACGGCTCCAACACTTTCCGCGTTTGAGCATGATAAAATTGAATTTCGCCTTGCCCTTTACATTTTTTGTTATTTCGCGCAGAATCGGCGTAAAGAAGACGCTCTACGATTCCGCCTTTTTTGAGCGTCGTTTCTACGATTTCGTCCACGTCTTCGGGACGCACTTTCGTATAAAGCACATGATCGGGATAAACGGTGAGAAGCGGTCCCATCTGACAAAATCCCTGACAACCGCTTTTGGAAACGTGCAGAAAATCGTTATCGGACGGATTTTCAAAATCGAGTTCAAGTTGAACGTTCAGTCCTTCGGTTTCGATTTTTTCTTTAAGAGCCGCCATCACGTTTAACGAACCATTCGCCACGCAACCGGTTCCGGCGCAAATGACGATGCGTTTTGTCCGCTTTTCCGTCGCCCGATGATACGCATTCGCGTAATTTTTTAGCATTTTTGGGGGATCGGTGGACGTCGTTGTTGACATAATAAATATTACTTTCGGCTGGAAACAGGAGACCGGAAAATCGTTTGCAAAATTTTCAGAAATTGAAAATTTATTCCCGCGTCTTCCGCTTGTTTTTATTTCTTTTTATGTAACGTTTTATGATTGTATTTTGAACCTGCTTGCCTCGCATTACGCAGCCGCCGCGGCGTTTTCTTCGGCGATGATATTTTCCACAAGCGCGACCGCTTCTTCCGGCGTTACGCTTCCATACACTTTTTCGTCCACGACAATCACCGGCGCGAGACCGCACGCTCCAAGACACGAAACGGTTTCAACGGTGAATAACATGTCGTCGGTGGTATGTTGCGACGGCGAAAGTTTCAACCGTTCATACAAAGCGTTAAGATTTTTTTCCGAACCGCGCACATGACACGCCGTTCCGTCGCACAACCGAATCGTATGTTTTCCTTTCGGCTTGAGCGTAAAATGCGCGTAAAACGTGGCGACTCCGTAAACGTGCGACGGCGGCGTTGAAAGCGAAGTCGCAATAAACGTCAGAACGTCTTCCGGCAGATAACGATAAAAATCCTGAACTTGCTGTAAAATAGGAATCAGCCGCGCGGGATCGTGATGATTTTTATCGAGAATTTCACACACTTTATCGAATTTCCTCGACGTCGTGAGCGAACTATTTTTGGCGGTCATAAAAAATGCTCCTTAATGTTGTTCGTAAATCAAATTCTAAAATCTGGGAAATTTGACAAATTGTAAAAACACCAGCGTTATAACAAAGTATCAATGTCTCGTGAAATTATAATGTCTAAATTTTTCCCTGTTGCATTTCGGAAGAAATGACCGAGCTTTACCGTTTTTAAAGCAAGTATTGAGTAAAAACGTCGGAAATTAATGCGTATAAAAATATCGGTAAAACTTTATCGATATTTTAAGATTTTTTATTTTTCTCACAAGAGGGGGAAATGAAATTTTTTAGAAAAGGATTTTTGATCTTCATCGAGGGGCGGAAGAAACGATTTTGGTTTCTTGAATAAAACCCGCGTCCATTGTTCCAAAGATTTCAGCGATTGAATTTTCGACGTCTCAAAGCGTCAAATTTCGTCTTTTCGTACTTAAAACAACAATCGCCAAGAAGCCGAAAGCGTCGCGTTTTTCCGCTTTCGGCGATCCGTTACGGTCATTGTTATCGGACGAACACGCGGTAAGTTTTCGCATTTTTTTGTTTCAACTTTCCGTGAACCACAATACTTTTCGGTTTCATATCCGGCGCGGCAGTAATATTAAGACGAACCGTTCCGTCTTCGAGAATTGTTGCAAATTCGGAAAGATTGCCGCCATAAATTTGCAACGACAACTTTTCTATCGGGACAATTTCCGAATCCGATTTGACACGCAACACATATTGTTCCGCAAAAGGAATAAACGGCGAAAGATCAAATTCAAATTGACCGTTTTCAGTTACGACAATTTCGCCCGCGTCTTTTTCCGGTTTATTTTCTGTTGCGTTTAACGGCTCGCTTGTTGCCGCGCCGGTATTGAATACCGCAAAACGTTTGATTATCGGCGGGAACGACGATTCCGTAACGCGCAATCGAACCGCGTCAACTTTGATCGGCGCAAATTGTTCAATTCGTTTTTGCCCGACCGATTGACCTTGCGTTAAGGTTTTCCATTGATTGTTGATCAAACCTTCAATTTCATATTTTCGGACACGTTGTCCCATTGAGATTTTCTCTTGAATGATCGCGTGGTCAATCGTAACGGATTCCGGCAATTTGATCTCGATAAGCGTTCCCTTGCCCGAAGTTTCCGCAACACTTTTTCCGAAACGCCGTTTAACTTCGTTCCCAAACGCACGGTACAAAACCATATCTTTTTCGGGAATCAAACCGTCCGTGTTCGGCGTTGAATTGAGCAAGAGCATTGCGCCGCGACCAACCGATTGATAGTAAATGTCCATCAAATTATCAAGACTTCGTAAGTTCTTTTCATTCGTCGTATTCCAAAACCAAAAATGATCCCGCAACGTCGTATCCACTTCAACCGGCTGCCACGCATCGCCGTTGGGATCGCTATGAACGGCGGTTGCAACGCCGGTTTTCGCGTCTTTTTCTTTGAGCGTGTACCAATTCGGATACGGACAAAATCCGCGCTCGTTGCCAACCCAACGAATCGTCGCAAACGGTCCCTGAAAAACAATCGCGCGAGATGAATACTTTTTGACAATATCCTCCAACGGCACAACAAGACCGCCGTCATACCAAATTTCCGTAATCTGATTTCCGTAACGCGACAACACTTCTTCCCATTGTTTGCGGAGAATTTTGTTATAATTTTCCTGATCTGCCGGATTTTTTGTTTTACCGCCGCCGCCGATACCAGCTCCGTGTTTGGCGTCGCCCGGATAAATATA
>JAISZO010000230.1 GCA_031269105.1 Planctomycetaceae bacterium
TCCCGCAGAAAAACTCAACAAAAAACGATACCACAAAAATTGGCTACAAAACCTACTAATCGCAACTTCAAACGCAAGAAAAAAACAAAACACCTAATACGGTAGATTCAGAAAAATTAAAGGAATTTCAGTAATACGAATTGTCGGGAAATTGGAAATTTTTTTGAAAATATTTTTCTGATTCAAAAAACAATGATTAATATGGGGGAAATAATTATTTTATTTGTAATATTACAGTGGAATTTACGAAATTAGTCATTGCGTCAATAAATTCTGCATATTTTTCACCGATGGCGAAGATTGTGAACCGGCGGCTTTCCGGCGAAAGAATTTCAATTTCAATCGTGACATGTTCATCAGGAAGCGCGCGGGGAATTTTGTCCGCCCATTCGACAAACGACAATCCTAATCCGTCAAAATACTCGTCTGCTCCGAGCGTTTGAAATTCCGATTCCCGTTCTAATCGATAGGCGTCAAAATGATAAATCGGTCTGTCGCCTTCATCGTATTCGTGAATTAACACAAATGTCGGACTGGAAACCGTATTTTTTAGCACGCCGGACGCTTCGGCAACCGTTTGCACAAGCCGCGTTTTGCCGGCGCCAAGCGTTCCAATCAGCGCAACTACGGAACCATCGGGGAGAGTTTCGGCAAGTTTCGCTCCGATTTTTTCCGTGTCGGATAAACTTTTCGCAATGAAAACAATTGACGTCATTTTTTATTTTATAATATCAAGTCGATTTCTTCAATTCCTCGTTTTTATATCGATTTATACCAAATAGCGTTTTACAAGACAAGCGGGCTTTGATTCGATTTGTAACGCTTTCGTCGAATTTTCAATTCAAATACGCAAGTTCGGCGGAAATGTTGCGCGAAATTTTTATATTTTATGAAAAAACAGAAAGACATTCTCTTTAATTTCTCGCAAATTTTGCTTATAAAAAAAGATTCTCTAAAAAATACCATATTTCGCTATTTTGTTTTTTTGGCATATCTGATATATTTTACTTATCGCTTATTGTTACAATGATGGATTTTCTCGACGACGTCCGATGTTGCTGCATTTATTTTTTATACAAAAAGACTTTTTTCAGAAAAAATGGTTTGCGCCGTATTGCGTTTTGCCGACGACATTTGCAGCGCTGGCAATTTGTTGTTTTATTTCCGCCTCGCTTTTTGCGCAAACGGCAACAGAACTCGCGGCGGCGGAAAAAATGTTTAACGACGGCGTTAATTATCTTAACCTGAAAAATTATAACGCCGCGATCAACACGTGGGAACAATTGCTGACGTCGTATCCTCATTACGAAAAAGAAAAAGTTTGGTTTTTTATCGCAAATACCGCGTTGAAAATCGGCGGCGACGCCGGTACTAAAAAAGCGTCCGACTACTTTAAAAAAATTATCGATCAAAAAGACGCCAATGGAAATCCGGTAAAAAATGAGCATTACGAAAAAACTTTGTTTCAACTTGGAGAAATCAGCTTTAACGCCGGCGAGCAATGGAAACAAAACAAAAATCAGTCAAACGCGCAGAAATATTACAACGTCGCAAAACTCATGTTCAGCCAATATCTCGCGGATTATCCCGATTCCAAATATACGTCCCAATCGTTGTATTATTTGACGTCTCTTTCGGCGGCGGTTTTTTCTAATCCAACAGACGCGAAAAAATACGCCGAAATGGAGTTGCAACGAATTCCCGAAACGACGCTCAATTCTTTGGAAAAAGATATGCGGGATGATTGTTTCTTCTATTTGGCGTGGGCAAATGGAAAACTCGGCGAACCGGGAGTCGCGCGGCAATATTTTTCGCATTTTTTAACCACTCACGATCCGAAACGCGGTCCCAAAGCGCTTTATGAAATCGCTTACACGTATTATCAACAAGAACAAGCGCAGCAGGCATTAGCGGAATTGTCCAAGTATGAAACGCTTTTTTCTAATGATCCGACGCAGCCAAACACTGAAAAATACAATATTTTACGGCTTCGCGCGACGTGTTATTATCAATTGGGACAATACGAAACGGCAGGAAATTTGACGCGGCAAATTATCAATGAACTCCATCAAACCAATGCGACGCTCATTTTAGTCGAAGATTACATTCAACTGGTGCGATGTTATCACGAATTAAAATATTTCCAAGAGGCGGACGAGCAGATAAAAAAATTGGAAACAGAACACGCGGGAACCGTTTACAGCGACGGAATCAACGTGTTACGGGCGGCGTATTACAGCAAAGTAGGCGACGTCAACGGCGATAAAAACAATTATACTAACGCGATTAACCTTGTCGCGCCGATTCTCGGATTTTCGCAAACAAGCGACGCATTGGGAACAGCCGGTCGGATAACGTTTACTAAACGACCTTACACCTCCGGCGAAAGCGCGTTTCCCAAAAATAATTTGCCGGAAGAATACTTTCTTAAATCGTGTTCGTTGTTGGCGGTTTGTTACGCTAAACTGGGATACCATACGATAGCCGATCAAATTGCCAACGCAATGGGAACAATCAGCAACGAACTTTACGGACGTTACGATTCTATTCGCAAAAAGACAACCGCAACGCTTGCGCAGCTTCGGACGACGTCGCAGCCGGGAATGATCGTTGCGAATCCCGTCGGCGACGTAATCGGCGGAGGAACGGGAAATTCTCAAATTACGGCGTCGCCGGGAAGCGTCGTACAACCCTCGACCGGAGGAGACTCGCTCGCCAACGCCAATCTTTCTCTTGCGGAACAAACATATTATTTAACGCAATACGCCAATTACGCCAAAGCCGGACGAATTCAAGATGCGATTTTTCTATTAAATCAACTTTTGGCGAATCGCACGGTAACAGACCAAAATCAGATGATTGCGGCGGCGTTATACGGAAAATATCTCTGGGACGAAAAAGATACGAGTAACGCAATTGCGATGTTTGAATTGGCTTATTCTTTGGCGAACGAGAAACTTTCTGCGGAGGAATGCAGAACGAAAGAATACGTAGAAACGACGTATCATCTCGGACGCGACGCGGAAGATAAAGGCGACTATATCAAAGCGGCGGAATATTATAGGAAATCGCTTGCAACAAATTACGCCGGCGGTAACGAATATCGCGCAAGTTTGATGTATCGATTGGGAACCATTTTGATCAAAGCGGATTCTTCAAAAGACGCGGAAGCCGTCGAAAAGTATTTTTGGCGAATTTGCGACGAAGAAATCGATAGTGAATTTTGGACGCACGCGGCGTTACAGACGGCGATTTACTATTACAAAACGAACACGATTGAAGACGCGGAAGAAACGCTGGACAAAATCATTGATGAAATCCCCGACGAAGCGATATTGGATCGCGTTCTTTATCTTCGCGGCATGATCGCGTACCAGAAAGAAGATTGGGAAGTTGCCGCCGCCGCGTTTGACGCAATTCGCATCTATTCCCCTGAAAGTTCGTTTTCCCGCCTCGCCCGCCAACGTTTAAACGAAGCGAAAAGCAAACTGTAGAAGAATCGAATATTGAATATTAGTAATCTTTCAGCGTAATTTTCTAGCGTTCAATTGACCGACGGTTGATAACGGCTACTGACGGCGGACGGCGGTTGCGCGAATAATTTTGGTTTCGGCGAAATGTTTTGCCGTTGTCGGCGAATTTCTTTGATCGCTTCGTTTAAGACCAAATCTTTCGGCGCTTGCTGCGTCATCGTCCCGTCGTTCATGATTCGATTCGCTTGATAAGCGCCGCTGTTTGTTGGCGGATTAAGAGCAAAAATATCCGACTGCGCGTTCATTCCTTGTTGCGCGGCATTGTTCGCGATTAAAATATCCGGCTGCACGCCGATTCCGCCGAACGGCGCTCCGCTCGGCGAATAAAACGTTTCAATACTCAATTTCAAACCGGCAATCGGCGTTTCCGATTTAGCGCCGTAAAGCGCAACGACCGCTTGAACCGTATCTTTTCCGAAACTCGGTTGACCAATAATCAAACCGCGTTTATTGTCTTGAATCGCGCCGGCGAAAATTTCGGACGCGCTGGCGCTGTTTTTATTGATGAGAACAATCAATGACATATCCCAAACGAAATTTTTCGGCGTGACCGAATAAACCATTTCCGGTTCCGGCGCGGTTCGGCTGATTGTCCGAACAATCGTTCCGTCCCGCAAAAACAAGTTCGCGGCGTTGATCGACTCGCGGAATACGCCGCCGGCGTTATCGCGCAGATCAATAATCAAAAATTGCATTCCTTGTCGTTGCAAAAGTTGCAGCGCGGAGATCATTTCCTGAACGGTGTTCTGCTGAAATCCGGTCAATTTGAAATAACCGATATTCATTCCTTTCGCGTATTCGTTCAAAATATGCACGTTTTCCACGCTCGGAATTTTCAAATGTTCGCGATAAATACGAACCTCGCGCGGCTGAGAATTTGATGCTTGAACAATCAATGTCGTACTGGTTCCCGCTTCGCCTTGCAACAAATTCGACGCGGTTTCCAACGGCAAACCTTCCGTCGCTTTATCGTCCACGTATAAAATCCGCTCAAAACTTTTCAAACCGTTTTTTTCCGCAGGACTTCCCGGAATCACGCGATTGATGTAAAGCGATTCGCGGTCGGCTTTCAACTCGACGCCAAGTCCGACAAAATTGCCGCTAATCATACAATTCGTATCTTTGTATTGATTGAGCGTCATAAATTCCGTATAAGGATCAAGGGCGTTGGCGACGCCGGAAAGAAATTCCAAAATCACCGCCGTCGGGTTGATACCGATTTCTTGTTGACAACTTTGGGCAATCGTTACAATGCCGTAACGCATCATTCTTGCGTTTTGAATATCCCAAGTCAACGCTTTTTTAACAATCATTTGACTTAACGAGCGAATTTTTGCCGCGTCAATATTTTGCGGAACATTTCGCTGAACAAATACCGGAGACGCCAACGCGATTTCAAAATCGCGCACGCCGTGTTCAAACATTTCATTCCAATAAGGCGGATCAACGTGCGCCGTTTGAATTTTTGTCATCACTTCGTCGTACAACGCCAGCGAATCTTCATAAGCCAATTGCCGCAACAACATATCGAAACTTGCGTCGCTGTAACGCCGAATCAAGTCGTGATGAAATCTCGCAAACCGAAAACGTTCCATCAAAACCGGCGGTTTGCGGAATGTCCGAATCGCGTTTTCATAAAGCGCAAGAGCTTCATTCCAACGTTCTTCCGTTTCCAGAATTTTCCCTTGTTGCAAAACCTCGTTGACTTTTTCTTGAAACGCAACGTTCGAGGAAGCGTTGTAAACGGTCGGCGCAGGCGAACCCGACGTCGCGTTTTCTAACGCCGAATTGGATTTTAACGACGGCGTGATATTTGCGGCGTCGGCGTCGTGTTCCTGATAATAAGAACCAATTGGGACAATAGGCCGCAGAAACGAAGCGCCGCTGGAAACGCGACGCAAGATTTTCGGCGGCTCGGAATTTGTTTTTTCGTTGACGGTCGAAGTTGGAGACGCTGAAACGTTTTCGGAAGGATTTTTTGCAAGCGGATTTTTTGTCAAGAACGGCGTCGTTACGGGAACGGGAGCCGGCGTAATACGGAAATCTTCAAGCGACGGTTGAAATGAAACGGGCGCGGAAGGTTTTCCGACGGAATTTTCTCGCTGAACATTGACGACGTCGGATCGAATTTCGGGAGCGATAACCGTTCCCGAAACGGAAGTAAGCGGTGCGTTTTCGCTTTGCGCTAATAATGATCCTATCGATAAAACGGTAATTTGTATCAAACAGAACCTTGATACAAGTCGCCGAAAAACTTTCAGGAAATAATAAGTCGTACAATTCATTTTGCAGCCCAAGCGGGGGAGGAAAGGTTGGCTTTACACGCAAATTTCTTTACAACATAATGCACAAAATTGACGCATTTAAAACTCCCGTAAAACTGGCGTAATTTGTTCCAATCGTTTACGGAATCTTTGTGCATAACTTGATACTTATATTCATTGACAACGGAATTTTATTTTCCATCATCGTTGCCGATCAAATACTTCCCTGCTTGTTGCGACGACGTTTTGTTTTTCTCGTTTAATAAATCATTTAACAAAAAAACACGCTAACGAACGATTCTTTTTATTGTTCGGCTTTTTCGCTAAAAGAATATTTACCGTCTATAAAAATAATTTCAACGGCAAAGTAAGGCAATTGGCTTACTCTTCGTAAAAACAAAATGCAATCATATCACATCTTTATATCGAATCAAACCTCGCGATTCTTTCCGCCATTCGACAGAACGCGGATTTTTCCGATTCTCTTGAATTTTTCCGATTCGATATTTTCGCGTGTTAATCCAAATACAACATGCGAATAATGCGTTCAAATGTTACAACAGGAAATTTTCGTTAATAACGCGCGGTTCGTAACTCTTACTACGCATGATATTCTAAAATGGATAAAAGATTTTTTAAAAAATGGAAAAAGACAATGCGCTATGATTTTTGGGAAAATCTGTTATGATTAAAAAATCTGTTCGTTGGGTTACGTTACTTTTTTCGTTCACAAGTTCACAAAATAAAATTGCCATGTCTGAATATCTGTCCGACCTTGAAATTGCCCGACGCGCCGTTTTGCAGCCGATTGAAAAAATCGCGGCAAAGTTGGGGATTAATAACAATTTTATCGATCCTTACGGTCGATACAAAGCGAAGATTTCTTTATCTGCCGTCGATTCCGTTGAAAAATCGTCTTACGGCAAATTGATTTTAGTAACTGCAGTTACGCCAACGCCCGCCGGAGAAGGAAAAACGACCACCAGTATCGGATTGGCGGACGCTCTGAATCGCATCGGAAAAAAAACGACCGTTTGCCTTCGCGAGCCGTCCTTGGGACCGTGTTTCGGAATCAAAGGCGGCGCGGCGGGCGGCGGTTACGCTCAAGTCGTTCCGATGGAAGAAATCAATCTACATTTTACCGGCGATTTTCATGCGATTACTTCGGCGCACGATCTTCTTGCGGCGGTTCTCGATAATCAATTGCATCACGGCAACGCGCTCGGTATCGATCCGCGCCGCATTGTTTGGGGACGCGTTCTCGATTTGAACGATCGCGCGTTGCGTCATATCGTTGTCGGATTAGGCGGAACGGCAAATTCCGTGCCGCATGAATCGTCGTTTGATATTACGGTCGCGTCGGAAGTCATGGCGATTTTCTGTTTGAGCGAATCCGTTTTCGATCTCAAAGAAAAATTAGGACGAATCATTGTCGCTTACGCTTACGACGGAAAACCGGTTACGGCGTCCGATTTGAAATGTCACGGAGCAATGGCGGCGCTGCTGAAAGACGCGATTCATCCCAATCTTGTGCAAACGCTGGAGGGAAATCCGGCGATTGTTCACGGCGGTCCGTTTGCGAATATCGCGCACGGCTGCAATTCTGTCGCCGCGACAAAAACGGCGTTAAAATTGTCCGAATACGTCGTGACGGAAGCCGGTTTCGGCGCAGACCTCGGCGCGGAAAAATTTCTCGATATTAAATGTCGAAAAACGGGACTTTCGCCGAGCGCGGTCGCGATCGTGGCGACTGTCCGCGCGTTGAAATATCACGGCGGAATCGAACTTGCCGATTTGAAAACGTCGAATACGTCGGCGGTAGAAACGGGATTTGCGAATCTCGGCAAACATATTGAAAACATGCGTCAATTCGGACTTCCCGTCGTCGTGGCAATTAACGTTTTTCCGACCGATACCGACGAAGAAATCCGCGCGATTGAGCGGCTTTGTCGGCAACACGGAGTTCGCGGCGCTCTTGCCGAACATTGGGCGAAAGGCGGCGCCGGCGCTGAAAATCTCGCAAAATTAGTCGTGGAAACGGTTGAAAAAGAACAAGCGGATTTCAAGCCGATTTACGACGACGATATGCCGCTTCTGCAAAAGATTGAAACGGTCGCTCAAAAAATTTACGGCGCCGACGGCGTTGCCGCAGACAAAAAAGTCCTGACAAAACTCAAACAATTCGAGACGCTTGGATTCGGGGATTTTCCGATTTGCATTGCGAAAACGCAATATTCGTTTTCCGCCGATCCCGGACTTCGCGGACGACCGGCGGGTTTCAACATTCCGGTGCGCGACGTAAAAATTTCGGCGGGCGCCGGATTTGTCGTCGTTCTCGCCGGAGAAGTGATGACAATGCCCGGACTTCCCAAATCGCCCGCTGCGGAACGTATCGACATTGACGAACACGGCGAAATTGTCGGGTTGTTTTGATTTATTTATAAAAAGGATTCAACCGCCAAGGACTAGATTCAGATACCAGATTTCAGAGTTGGTTTGCGGAAGTGAAAAAATAAAATGACGTTCCGAAACGTCGGCGAGGGTTGAAGCGTCGCGTACGTTTCGGGGCGCCATTGTAAATCCCGCGATTTTATTCCAATCGAATGGATTGAATTTCAATCGTAACGCCGGCGGCGCCGACCGGATCAAGCCGTAATTCTGTGAGCCGTCCTCGCCAATAGGCGTTGGAAGTTAACGGAATAACATAATCGACAAAATCTTCCGACGGCTTCACTATCGTCCACACAGAACGTTCTTCGGCATAGCCGACGTCTTCATACGCCCAGAAAAATTGAAGCGTGTCTGGTTTGGTTACGTTGGTTTTCATCCGAATTTTTAACGTTCGGAACGACGCGGCGGGAAGTTTGTCTTCCGTAACGAACAATGCCGGATCGGACGCCGCCGTTTCAAAGATCATACTCTTTTCGCCGATTGTCCAGCGATTCACGCCCATCATCGGTTTCCAATCCTGCGGCGTACTGAAACTGCGTTTCCAGTTTTCATAATCGCCGCCGCCGTAAGTCCAAGACGTGCGGTTCTCAAACAAAGACGCCGGAAGGGAATAAGGACCAAGCCCGACGTCTTCGGGAATTAAATCGGTATGTTCTTCCGGCGCGTCGGAAAAAACGCGGCGAATCGCGTCAAGATAACCGAAACCATGCTCGCGGTACGGAGCGATATAATGTCCTTCGCTCCATTCGTTCCAGTTGTCGAGAATCATCATTTTTCCGCCGAGTTCGTTTTTCGGAATATTCTTTTCGACAAACTCTTTTCCTTTGCGTAAAAGTTTTTCGTAATCATCCGGCGGCAATTTCCAAATCGTACCTTCGTCTTTCCAGCCGCTCCACGCCTGCGAAAGCGTTACGACTTGCGGAATAATTTCTCGCATCTCCTGCGTTTTCCGAATGTATTCCATTTGCCAATCGACGACTTCGTTTGGCGGCGGACTGTTAGGAACGTACCAGCAATACGCGAATGTGTAATCCAAACCCATATTTTTGAACCGCGTCAAAAAGGCGACGTCCGTGCCGCGATATTCGCCGAGCAGATAAAGTCCGTCAAATCCCGCTTTTTTGCACGCTTCGCGCATCCGTTCAAACGCCGCTTTCGCTTTGTCGTCGCCGCCGAGATCAAGCGAAACGTCCGTCGGACGATACACAAACAAAACCGGTTTATTATCAATTTTGAGATAATTGTCCCGCTTGAAAAATTTTTCAATCCAGTACGGCGTCAGATTTTCCAAAAGGTCTTTTTCGTCGGCGATTCCGGCGACTCCGCGTCGTTGATTTTCCCACATGATCGTAAATTTCATTTGATTTCCGAACCGCGACTTGAATAACGCGTCGTCGAACACGCTTTGTTCAAACATCGTGGTAATAGGAGCGGCTTGACTTGTGCGGTACCAGCAATAAATGAAAAAAGAAACGCCGTGTTCGAGCGCCCATTTGGTTTCCCAGTCGGAGATTTCAGGATTGTCTTGCGAATAAACGCCGAGCGCGGGCGTCCGTTCCTGATGTTTTTTGACCACCTGATTCCAAAGGTCGGCGCGTTCCTTTTCCCAAAGCGGACAATTGTGCGCGCCGACTAAAATATCCGTTTTCACCGGCTGCGGCGCCGGAATGTAATCCCATTTTTCGATTTTTTGCGGCGGCAAGACGATTTGAGAAATTGTCGCTTTTTGCACGACATTTTTCTCTTTCAAAATTTCCAGCGTAAACTCCGCCTGATTTGCGGGTTGAGAACAAACGACCGGAATTGTCACTGCGGAAGCGAACCCTGCCGCGTCGGTTTTGATTTGTTCTTTACCGAGAATTTTTGTATTCGGCGGAAAAATCCATCGACACTCAAACGGCGATTTTCTTTCATTTTCAACGACCGCTTTCAACATAAACGGACGTTCCGCGCGGATGATAGAACAATCCGTCTGAAAACTATTCTGTCGAATGGAAGGCGGTTTGACGGAATTGTCGTCCGCCCGCAATGTCAAAATCGTAAACGACAAAATCATTGCCGTAAAAACATGGGATTTCATGAGAAACTCCTCATTAGCGTTTAAGGGCAGTTCTAATAAGTTCAGTTTTTATAGAGGGTTTGATAGTTATGGGAAAGATATTGTTTTTTTTCAAAAAGAGGCGGGAATTTTGTCGTTTTGAATGTCGGAAATTGTTTCCGA
>JAISZO010000235.1 GCA_031269105.1 Planctomycetaceae bacterium
GAACACGTAAACCGAACGATTAAAACATTCCGTATCTTAAAAGATAGATACCGAAATCGAAGGAAAAGACACGAAATTCGGACAATTCTACTATGCGCTATCACAAACCACGAATTGACGCTACAAAAAGGTTAGAGAAAAGGTCTAATAATCTCTTCTAACACGTGATTACGCTTGAATTTATGAAAATAATCGCGGTCAGGTCGGTTGGATAATTTTGGGGTCGTGAAGCGGACATAAGAGAAAAAGGTAAGTTGAAGGGAAGAAAAAGTTAAGTTGAAATTAATGAGTCTTGATAATAAACAAGAGAACAACTATTAACCGAAGAATAACTCTTTTACCGATTTCATGCAAGAACAGTTATCTAAAATTACCATTTTATCGCTCTTTCTGTAAGTGATATAATTGGACACGGGACTTCATTTTTGACCTTTCGTTTTTTTCTTCTGAATTATTCCCGCATAGAATACCGATAGACAATGTATATGCCTATTGACTTTGATAAATAGATATTTGCGAATCTTTAAAAATCTGTTTTTAGGATTTTTATTACCGCAAATGTACAATTTGTACCGATTCTGAAGCGTTCCAATTTATGCCATGTTAAATCAACTCATCAGGTATTTTCTCGATAACAGAATCCTTGCCGTATTATTGCTTCTTGTTGTTGTCGTCTGGGGAATATCTGTCGCTCCGTTCGATTGGCATGGAGGGACGATTCCTAACGATCCCGTGCCAGTGGACGCTATTCCCGATATTGGCGAAAATCAGCAAATTGTCGCGACCGAATGGATGGGACGCTCGCCTAAAGATATTCAGGAACAGATCACTTATCCGCTTACCACGTCGTTGCTCGGTATTCCGGGCGTGAAGACGATTCGTAGTTCGTCGATGTTTGGGATGTCGTTTATCTACATCATTTTCGATGATAATGTGGAATTTTATTGGTGTCGTTCGCGTATTCTCGAAAAACTTAATTCGCTTCCCGCCGGAATCCTGCCTGCGGGAGTTCAACCTGCGTTGGGTCCCGATGCGACGGCTTTAGGACAAGTGTTTTGGTACACGCTCGAAGGCAGAAATCCCGAAACGGGAAAACCGGCGGGCGGGTGGAATCCCGACGAACTTCGCACCGTTCAGGATTTTTACGTCAAATATGCGCTGTCGGCGGCTTCGGGCGTGTCGGAAGTCGCGTCGGTCGGCGGTTTTGTCAAAGAATATCAGGCGGAACTCAATCCCGACGCCATGCGGGCGTACAATGTTTCGATCATGGACGTCATGAACGCCGTGCAGAAAAGCAACCTTGACGTCGGAGCGGAAACAATCGAATTGAACAAAGCGGAATACTTGGTGCGCGGATTGGGGTACGTCAAAAGCATTGCCGATTTGGAAGAATCCGTCGTTACGATGCGCGAAGGCGTTCCCGTTCGGATTAAAGACGTCGCTGTGGTGAATTTTGGTCCCGCAACGCGGCGCGGCGGTCTGGACAAGGAAGGCGTCGAAGCCGTTGGCGGCGTCGTGGTTGCTCGTTACGGTTCTAATCCGATGGAAGTGATTCGTCATGTCAAAGCCAAAATCGAAGAAACGTCCGCCGGACTTCCTCAAAAAACATTAGCGGACGGGACAATCTCCAAAGTTACCATAGCGCCGTTTTACGACCGTTCGGGATTGATTAAGGAAACAATCGGCACGCTCGAAACGGCGCTCATGCACGAAATCCTGATTTGCGTTATTGTCGTCATCGTACTCGTGTTTCATCTTCGCGCTTCGCTGATTATTTCGGGACTTCTGCCGGTGGCTGTTCTTTCCGCCTTTATCATTATGCGTTATGCAAACGTGGACGCTAATATTGTCGCGTTGTCGGGAATTGCTATCGCAATCGGCGTCATGGTGGACGTCGGAGTGGTAATCGTCGAAAACATTATCCGAAAGATACGCGAACAAGGCGAAGACGTTACGCGGCGGGGACAAGAATTTGCCGATTTGATTTATTCAGGCGTCAAGGAAGTTTCAGGCGCATTGTCAACAGGAATGCTGACAACGATTGTCAGTTTTCTGCCTGTTTTTGCAATGCAGGCGCAGGAAGGAAAATTATTCAAACCGTTGGCGTTCACTAAAACGTTTGCGCTGATTTCGGCTTTTTTACTCGGTTTTGTTCTGTTGCCGACGATTGCCTATTATGTTTTGTCGTGGAAAATTCCGTCAAAACCCGTCCGGCGTATTACTCATTTGATATTGGTTGTCGGCGGTCTTGTTTTATGGAGTGCGACCAGCGTCGTTCCCGCTTTAGGGCTTACGTTGTTCGGACTCAACAATCTGACGGCGCGCTGTTGGAAATCAACGAAAATTCCGGGCTTTATCAATATCTGTATTGCGCTGTTGTGCGCCGTTTGGTATTTGACTTCCGAATGGCTTCCGGTCGGCACGGAGGCGGGATTTCCGTTGAATTTTCTATTTGTCGTTCTATGCGTCGGCGTCATTCTGATTATTCTCTGGATGTTGGTGGTTTGTTACGAAAAGATTCTGCGATGGTGTCTTGCCAATCGTTGGAAATTTATGACAATACCCGTTCTCACCGTGATTTTTGGAATCGGAATCTGGCGGGAGATGGGCAAAGAATTTATGCCGCCTCTTGACGAAGGTTCGTTTTTGCTGATGCCGACAAGTATGCCGCATACCGGTATCGAACAAAACCTGCAACTGATTAAAGCCGTTGACAAGCGGGTCTCGTCTCTTCCTGAAATCGAAACGAGTCTCGGCAAATGGGGGCGAGTTAATTCCGCGCTTGATCCCGCGCCGGTGCAGATGTTTGAAAATACAATCAACTACCGTCCCGAATACATTTTGGACGAGAACGGACGGCGAATGCGTTTTGCAACAAACGCTCGGGGAGAATTTTTACTGAAAGATGGTTCGACTTATAATCCCGCCGACGGTTTTCGTTTTATTCCCGTTGAGAATCTGATTGCGAATCCTCGCGGAAAGTATTTTCGTCAATGGCGACCGCATATTAAAAATACGGACGATATTTGGCAGGAAATCGTCAACGTATCGCATTTGCCCGGATTGACTTCCGCACCCAAACTTCAACCGATTAACGCGCGTATTGTGATGCTTTCCACAGGGATGCGCGCGCCGATGGGATTAAAAATATCGGGACCAAATCTCGAAAGTATCGAACAGGCGGGAAAAATCTTGGAAGCGGCGCTGAAAGAATCGTCGTCGGTCTTGCCGTCTTCCGTCTTTTACGACCGCGCTGTCGGCGCGCCGTATATCGAAATCAAATTAAACCGGCGGAACATGGCGCGTTATGGAATCACTGTTGCCGATTTACAGGAAGTCGTTCAATCGGCGGTCGGCGGCATGACGTTGACAACCTCCGTTGAAGGACGGGAACGTTTTCCCGTTCGCATACGCTATCCCCGCGAGTTGCGCGATAATCCCGACGCGCTTTCGCAAATCCTGATTCCTACCGCCGTCGGTTCGCAAATTCCGCTCGGCGAAATCGCTGAAATCGAATACGCCAAAGGAGCGCAGATGATTCAAAGCGAAAATACTTTTCTGATAGGTTATGTGATTTTCGACAAGCGGCAGGGAAAAGCCGAAGTGGACGTTGTTCGCGAAGCGGATCAATTATTGAAATCAAAAATCGCTTCGGGCGAAATAAAACTTCCCGCCGGAGTCTCCTACAAATTTGCGGGCAATTACGAAAATCAACAACGCGCGGCAAAACGTCTGCTGATTATTATCCCGATTTGTTTATTGGCGATTCTGTTGATCTTGTATTTTCAGTTTCATACCGCGACGGCGTCGCTGATTCATTTTTCGGGAGTATTCGTTGCGTTTGCGGGCGGATTTATCCTGTTGTGGCTTTACGGACAATCGTGGTTTATGAATTTCGACGTCGGCGGCGAAAACGTGCGCGACCTGTTTCAGATGCACCCGATCAATTTAAGTATTGCCGTTTGGGTGGGATTTATCGCTCTGTTCGGAATTGCTACGGACGACGGCGTGTTGATGGGGACGTATATTCACGATACGTTTCTTGCCCGCAATCCGCAAACAAAAGAAGAAATCCGCGAAGCCGTTGTTTATGCGGGATTAAAGCGGGTTCGTCCCGCCGCTATGACAACCGCAACAACCTTGATTGCGCTGCTGCCGGTTCTTACTTCAACAGGGAAAGGCGCAGACATAATGATACCGATGGCAATTCCGACTTTCGGCGGTATGTTGATTCAATCCATGACGATGTTTGTCGTGCCGGTTTTGCAATGTTGGTGGCGGGAAAGCGCGATCAGGAAACAATTGATTGAATAGAAAAACGCCATGAAACGCTCTATCGTCGCATTATTATTCATTATTTATTATTCATCGCTTGTTTACGGACAGACGGATTCTTTGAACGAGTATCTGGAAACGGCGGCTCGGAATAATCCGGGAGTTCGGTCGGCGTTTTCGTCTTATCAGGCGGCGTTGCAAAAGATTCCGCAAGCCGGAGCGTATCAGGACACGCAACTGGAGATGGGCTTTTTTCTCCAACCGATGGAAATTATCGACGGTCGGCAGGTCGGGGAATTAAAATTGATGCAGATGTTCCCTTGGTTCGGTACGAAACAAGCGGCGCAATCCGAAGCCGCTCACATGGCGAAAATGGCTTTCGAGCAATTTCGCGAAACAAGAGATCGGCTTTTTCTGGACGTTTATACGAAGTGGTTTACGCTTTGCCGTCTTCGTCAACAATCGCTTACGACCAGTAAAAACAAAGAATTGCTTCTTCAATTAGAAAAACTGGCGTTAAAGAAATATTCTGCCGGTAACGCCGCCGTTGATCGGGGCGCCGGCATGAAAACGCGAACAGGCGAAGGGACTTCCGGTTCGGAGAAGAATATGGGAATGGGGATGTCCGGCGGGATGGGAATGTCGGGAATGGCTGCGGAAAAAAATAATTTTCTCCCTTCCCTTCCCAACTTTCAAAACATAGAAAACATGGGCGGCATGTCGTCCATGAACAATACGGCGGGCGGCATGTCCGACGTCTTGCGCATTCAATTGGAAATTGCCGGATTGGAAAATGATACGGAAAGCATAGAATCGGAAATCGCGGCGGAAAAAGCGGGTTTCAACGCTTTGCTTAATCGTCCGGTCAACAGCGAAATAACGATACCGGATTCGCTGGAACAGACACCTTTTCTTTTGGACGAAACTTCCGCGTTGGCGGAAATCCGGCGGCAAAATCCGGCGCTTGGCATGTTGACGGAAGAACGAGCGGCGTACAGGGCGAAAGCGGAAATGGACAGACGGATGAGTTATCCGATGTTCGGAATCGGCGTTGATTATATGATCATCAATAAAAAAACGGTCGGTTCCGGCATGGGCGGCATGAACAGCGCAAGCGGTATGAGTAGTATGAACGGGAAAGATATGTTTATGCCGATGGCGTCCGTCAGCATTCCCATTTTCAGGGAAAAATATCGCGCGCAGCAGCGAGAAAGCGTTTATTTACAGAAAGCGGCTTGCGAGAAATATCTCGATACAGTAAACATGCTTGAAGCCGAGTTCTACCGGATCAAGCATGAATTGGACAATGCGTCGCGGAAAATCCTCCTTTACAAAAAACAGTCGGAGTTGGCGCAAACGACTTATCGTCTGGCAAAGCAGGAATTTATTTCGGGAAAAGGCGATTTGACAAACGTCGTTCAGATACAACGTCAATTGTTGGATTATCATTTGAAAACGGCGGAAGCCGTCGCCGCTTTCAATATCATGGCGGCGAACATTCAAAAACTTATATCATCGACAAATAAAAATTAGATTTGTTTTAACAACCGTTTGGCGACCGACGTCTTCTCTCTGATTTTCTTAATAATATCGCCATTATATACCTTTCTTACTTTAAAATTCGGTTTTTGTTTTTATTGTTTTGAACATGGAAATCACGAAACAACACGAATTTTTAGTAATTTTTTTGTGTATTCTGTGCGTTCCGTGTTCAAAAACAGAAATTTCAAGTATGATGAGTATAGCGTTTTTGGCGTTATTAAAATTGATCGTATTCTTTCGCGAAGATACGTTTTAAAATAGTAAAACAAAATGCGCGTATAAATATTGTATTTATACGCGTCGCACTTAAAATTTTAGCTCTCATGGAGACGCCGAGACGTCGGATGATTTTTAAAACAAAGTCTCTGCGTCTTTGTGCCTCTGTGAGAAACCCAAAATATAAAGTAATTTCAGTATAATTTTCATTCCGCTTAATTGAGGTCATGATGTCAGTGGTTTCAAGTTAAGGATTTTTTGTATGGCATAGTTTGTTGTATGGCAATTATGTCCGATAGCAAGTTGCCGATATTTTGTCGATGTTGTTTCTTGTTTTTCCGGATTTAATAACA
>JAISZO010000258.1 GCA_031269105.1 Planctomycetaceae bacterium
AAGGAGTTACTCGTACTTTACAAAGATTTATTGGTACTTTTGTCGATTGATCGCCGCTTTTCATCAACTCGCCGCCCTCGTTACCGCCTTGCCAAACATTCCGATCGCCAAAAAAAAATCGTAAAATAAACAAGGTCTTTTTTCAGGGGCGACTAAGTACCACTTTTTGACTCGATAAAATATTTTCAAGAAAATTTAAAATTTTTCCACATTCCTCTTGCTGGATTCAAGATTTTGGTATATACTAGAAACTAATCAATGAAACTTTGAGACAAAAATTATGTTGATTTTTGCTCGTCAATTTCAAAAAACCTTAAAAATGTAGAAGGAGTTTCGACTATGAAAAAGTTGAACAAGGCGTTTGATTTTCTTGAACTTCGGCAGAATGTATCGGGGGGGGGGGGTACGTAAAATGGCTAATAAGCTGTGTTTTACGTACTGTAACGCTCTTTCTTGCCCGCATTATTACGAGCGTTTTTTCCCGTATGATTGCGAGCGTTTCTGTCCTTTCGTGCGATTCTGTCCGCTTAAAAAACAATTCCGCCCAATTCGGAAACAGTTTGTTCGGACGTCTTATCCGAAAACGTCTCAACAAAATCTCCGTATCGCGACGCCATGCGTTATGGCGACATGCGTTGCAGCGTCATGTCTCGCGGGCGTTCACGCTTGTCGAATTGCTTGTCGTGATTGCGATTATCGGCGTGTTAATCGCACTTCTGTTGCCGGCGGTTCAAGCCGCGCGCGAAGCGGCAAGACGAATGCAGTGTACAAACAACCTCAAGCAGATTGCGCTGGCGTGTCAAAACTATCAAGACGCCTATAAAGCCCTGCCCGCCGGAACATCGTGCGTCTATCCCGCCGCACCGGTATCCGGCGATAATCTCCGCCACTTGATGAGTTTACTCTGTCAGCTTTGCCCGTTTATGGAATCGCAAAACGTTTACCAAATGATGTATGATTCGCAAATGGGAGCATGGAGTAACATTCCTGACGGTATTCGCGGCATAAATTATAGTTGGATGTGCTGTCCGTCCGCCGGCAACGAGCCGAATTGCGGCGCCGCTAGCGGCGGAAGCGATGGTTCTACAAACGGAATCGGTCGCAATAACTATCATCCTTGTTTTGGCGACGTTGTTCCTAATTTAGGAAATTCTCAGGGAACGGGCTTTCCCACCAAGATTGCCCTCTGTCCGCGCGGATTTTTCGGATTAAAAACCTCATTCAAAAGTTTTGGCGAAATAAGCGACGGACTTTCCAACACCATTTGTTTTTCGGAACGTCTCGGAATCTTGACTTCCAAAAGAGCAAATTCATGGGATAAAAATAATCCCAGACGCGGTTCCACGGTCGCTAATTGCGACAAGCGAACAAATTGCCTCGCCGCTCTCTTGAATGACTATACGGCAATTCATAACAGTCCGGGAATTATTTGGGCAGGCGGCGTTAGAGCGATGAACGGTTTCGAGACGATTTTACCGCCAAATTCAGGGGCATGTATCGCCGACCAGTGGGGAAACGCAAAATCGTTAACCGCCGCGTCGAGCGCGCATACCAACGGCGTCAATTGCGCTTTGGGAGACGGATCGGTGCATTTTATTTCGGAATCAATTGACGCGGGAAATATGAGCGATACCACAGACATTTGGTTATACGACGCCGCAACCAGCGGCGCGTCGCTCTGGGGCGTTTGGGGAAATCTCGGTTCCGCGATTGATGGTCAATCTGTTTCCATACCGTAAGATTGTTAAATTTTTTATTGTTTCGCTTAGCGCGTATCTTGTCGATCCCGCGCTAAGCGAAGTCCTCTATTCAAAATACAAGAAGATGAAACGTTTACTTTGGATTTTATTATTGTTATGTTTTACCGGTTGTCAATCAAAACCGACGGGATTTCCCGACATTGTACCGTGCAGCGTGATCGTCACGGACGATGGCAAGCCGATTGCGGGCGTATCCGTCTCGCTCCATAGCGCCACGCCCGTGAAATATTTTTCCGGTGGAATCACGGATGAAAACGGCGTTGCCGAAATCAAAACGTCGCAAGGAAATCGCGTACAAAAAGGTATTCCGCATGGCAAAGCGGTTTTAGTACTGACCAAGACGCCTGAAGTTGACGACTGGAAAACATTGGAAGAGCAAGGCAGAATGTCAACAGAGGAGTTGATGGCGTATTCTGCGGAGAAACAACGGCGTAGCGCCAAGTTACCGCCTGTTATTCCGAAACAATTGACGGACGCAAAAACGTCGCCGTTAGTTAAGGACATTGTTTCCGGTCAATCGCTTCAATGGAAAGTGGATATTGCGGAACTTAAAAAATAAAACCAATAGGTAGCTTCTCAAAAACTTTAACAAACAAATTTAGAATATTTTTTGACAGGATTAACATGATTCACAAGCGTCTCTAACAACCTGTCATTTTCAAAATAGTCGAATTATGTTAGAATAAAATTTTTCGGGAGGAGAATATATCATGTCGCAATATTCGTTTGCATCGTCCGTTGATTGAAACAGCGATCCCAAGCCGAGTCCGAAAGGCAAACGCCGTCCTTATGACGCCATATTGACGTTCAAAATTCTTATTATCAGGAAATTATATACTCACAGCGCTTGAAATTTCGTATTATACTTTTCACACTTTAAAATTCGTTTTTTTTATTTTTTTGAATAGGGAAATTTTCGGCGAGTAAAGTGCGTAATACATGCTCGTGCTTTTTGAGTTTTTTAATCTGCCGAGAATTTAATTTGTACTCTGACATAAAAAAATAAAAATGGTTGAAATAAAAACAACAAGCAAAGTATAAAAAATTACAACTCACACGTCAAGACGAATTTTAAAGGAAGAGGAGTATAGTAATATGGCTATTGACAAGAATCTTCGGGTTTCCATTGCCATGATGTCAAGGCATTTGTTACATCTTCCTCGAAAAGATTGGGGCGAGCAATGAGCAACTCTTTACGCATCCACAAAGCCCTCTCACTCATACACCGACGACGATCACAGCTTTCTTGCGAAGGCTTATGGATAATGCCATCCTTATCGGAAAGGTACTAAGGACAACCGCCAGCACATTGATCACGCAACCAACACATTTGGCAATCTTGAGTTGCTCGTTCAGCGATTTTACGGTAGAAAGCATAGACAAGTTGTTTATCTGGTCCGTGAAAAACATCACCAACGCGATAATTTACCATACCGGCGTACCGATGGCATGGATATAAAATGAGCTATGGTCAATAGTTGTGTATGAGATTTTTTGAAATTTTCTGGGATTTTGAAAAATGTTGAGTTTTTTCCAGGTTCTTTTTTCCTTTAAAAGGAGATGAAAACGTTCTCTCTCA
>JAISZO010000260.1 GCA_031269105.1 Planctomycetaceae bacterium
CTAAACAATAAAATCAAAACCATGAAAAGACAAGCATACGGTTTCCGTGATCTCGAATTTTTCAAACTCAAAATCTTGGCAATACATAACGCAAGGTACGAACTTGCCGGATGAACCAAAAAATTTATTCTAAATAGTCCATTTGTTAGTTTTGCGTTTTGTTTCATTCTTGCGAATCAATAATTTCTCGCATTGTCTGATTGACAACGGCGAGTTCTTCGACATTGTTGATTCCGAGACTTTCAATCGGTTTGAGAACGGGCGTCGCGACAACTCGTTTTCCTTGCGACAACAACGCCGCCGGAGCGTCTGTGATGTAATATTCGCCTTGCGCATTGTCCGTTTTGAGCAAATCCAAAACGCCTAATAAATCAGAACGCCGAAAAAGATAATAACTCATATTGACTTCGGTGATTTTTCGCTGCTCGTCGGTCGCGTCTTTTTCCTCGACGATTCGTTGAAAATTTCCTCGCGCGTCGCGGACAATTCTTCCCAATCCGGTTGGATTTTCTTTATACGCCGTTCCCATGATACACGCCGACGGTTCGCGTTCATATTCCGCAAATAACGCTTCAATCGATTCTTTTTGAATCATCGGACAATCGCCCGCTACGACTAACAACGCTCCGTCGTCATTTGCAATCAACGGTCGCGCCGTCATCACGGCATGACCGGTTCCTTTTTGTTCGGTCTGTTCGCAATATTCCAAATTTTTACGATGCGCCAGCGTTTCGCGAACCAGATTGCCGCGATACCCTACGACGACTAAAATTCTGTCCACGCCGGCGCGTTCCAACGTGTCGAGAACATATTCAATCATCGGTTTGCCGCATACCTCGCACAAAACTTTCGGAAGTTCCGATTTCATTCGAGTTCCTTTTCCGGCAGCCATCACAACGGCGGTTTTCTTTGACATATCAAAGGTTTCCTCTCTCAAGCGAGTCCATTTTATTTATCAAGCGCCCTTTTCAAAATTTTGCTCTTGTACAAAAGCGGGTATGCGGCGTCAAGTAGAAGTCGATAAAACGCATTGCCCCGAATACTGGCTTCCGACAATAGAGTATAGGTTATCAACAGAACATTTCATCGTAATTTCAGAACGCAATCAAATTTATTTGAAATATCGCCGTTTAGCGAAACGCATCCGTGAAATGTTCAATAACCGGCTCTTCGTTCTCCCGCCAAATTAACGTAACAACGTCGAATCGAATCGTAAATCCGCGATGTTTGTATTTTTTCGTATGAAAATATCGAAATCCCATTTGGCGTATTTTTTGTCGCTTTTTCGCGTTGACAGCTTCAACAGGATGAGCGTAAGCAGCTGTCCGGCGAGTTTTGACCTCGACAAAAATTAACGTTTTTTGGATTTTCGCAATAATATCGATCTCGCCAATAGAAAATCGTACATTTCGGTCGATAATTTTATATCCTTCGTTTTTTAGAAATTGAACCACTCTATTCTCCCCATCTTTTCCAAGTTTATCTTTTTCAGAAAGAGATGAATGATTTTTGTGAAAAACTTTTGTCAGAAATTGTTTTAATATTTCAAAAATCCGCGTCATTTCTATTCTCATCTCAACGAAAAATATTATTGCTTGAGGAAACCTCTCAAAACAAACTTACTTGTAGGATTTTATTAACCGCGGGCGTTTAAAGCATTTTTATAACGCAACTTTTTTTGTAATAACGGCTTACGCTTTGATGATGATTATTCATTTATGATCAAAATGCGATTTTGAGATCGGCTTTACTTTTTTTACACGTATCCGATTGTATTTAATATAACGTTTTTTCTTCTTTTACTCAATAATCCGACATATTTTGCCGATAAAAATTTAAGGGCATTTTTGTCGTAGTATTCATGCCGTCTTGATTGTACGCAACAACGAAATGTAGTTTTGGGTACTACTGCCGATACAGAGAACGTTGCGTATTTTGCCCTAATAAATCTTATCGAAAAATCAGAATACCCAAACAACAATGGAATCAGGGAGGATGACATGGCTGTAACACAGTTGGCTGCCGAAGATGTGGCAAAGCTGTGGGAAGAATTCGCGAAAGATCGTTCCAGTCAGGAAAATCGAAACGCATTGATTGAAATTTATATGCCGCTTGTTCAATTTCATGGAGAACGCGTTCGTTCGCGTTTGCCCGATGAAGTCGAACTGGACGATTTGGTTTCCGCCGGTATTTTCGGGCTTATGGACGCAATTGACGCATTCGATCTCAACAGAGGCGTGAAGTTTGAAACGTATTGCGTGCCGCGTATTCGCGGAGCGATGCTTGACGAACTCCGAAATATGGATTGGGTTCCGCGTCTTGTTCGCTCGAGAACCCGCAAACTTTCCGAAGCAAATAAAGAGTTAAGCGACGAACTCGGACGTCCGCCGACGCACGAGGAATTGTCTCAAAAAATGGGATTGAATCGCGGCGAATTAGATAAAATCCTTTTTGACGCCAATGCGGCAAACGTCGTCAGTTTGAATAAAAAATGGTACGAAACGGACGGTTCTAAAGACGTCAGCGAAATTGATATGATTGAAGATCAGAAAGGAGAAGACCCGACTGGTCGAATCCAAAAATCGGACGTTATGCGTTTGGTGACGAAAGGTTTGAGTCGTAATGAACGGTTGATTATTATTCTCTATTATTACGAAGAACTCACGATGAAAGAAGTTGGTATGACGCTTGCGTTGAGCGAAAGCCGCGTCAGTCAGATGCACAGTAGTATTGTCGAGCGTCTGCAAAAACAGCTGATGGAACGCCGACCGGAATTTTCGTAAATCGGTCTCGCCTGTCATTTCAACTTTTATTTTTTCGCTATTAACTTTTCGCTTTCATATTTCCTTCGTGGTGAAAAGGGGCGTGAGACAAGATTAACAGGATTGACAAGATAAAAAGTCTCGTAAAATCTTCTCAATCTCGTTAATCCTGTCGAAAAAATATTCCAAATTTGTTTGTTGAAGGTTTTGAGAATCAAAATCGGGTCTTTGAGAGTCAAAATCGACTCCAATGAAAATCAGCAGGGAAATTTTTTAATGATTTTTCTCAAGATTGAAAATTCGACGGAATATTTCAAAATTTCTTAAATTTTTGAAAAAATATTTGGGAGTTCTTGACGTTCCATTTATTTTCTGATAAAGTGACCAATATCTTATGATTTTCAATCTTGTCAAACCTGAATCAAAATTTTCATGCAACCTAGAAAAAGAAGAGCAAAATCATGTCTATCTTGAAAAAAATTGCAAATCTCTTTGGGCAAAACAATCAAACGAAAAAGATGCGCAAAAAAATTCTCGTCAACGTCGGCTGGCGATTGAGCAACTGGAAAGTCGTGAGTTGCTTTCGATGACTCCGCTTCCAACCCCGATAGTTACGGCAACGCTTCCTTCTAATAACCCTGGGTTGTATGTGCCAATACAACTTCCAAATGGGGGAATAGCTACTGTCCCCAGAGATATAATTCAGGTTCAATATTAACCGGAACGTTCTTTTTCGGTGAGATTGGACGGAACAGGAACTCCGGCAAATTTTATTGAAGTGATTTTACTTAACGATAGTTCTCGCGTGCAAACTAACATTCCGGCAAGTGTAACAATATCGGGAAACATCGTCAGATATAATCTGGTAAATGTTCCCGCCGGTTCTTATACATTCCGCGTCGTCAGTACTATGCCGGGACAATCGCCGATGTTCGAATTGTACGAAAACACGCGTTATTATCTCCCTTCCAATAACAATTATAATTCAGGTTCGCAAGGAAGTAATTCGACGTCGACAAGCGGTACCGTTGTCAAAGATACGACAATAGGAAAATCCTGCCGTAATTTTGGAACGGTAGTTTCTTCTCGTTTCAGCGCTACAGGAAGTCTTGTCAAAGGCGACACGGAAGATTGGTACAAATTCACGTTAGACAAGCCCGGCGATTTAGATGATTCTGTCAAAATTGAATTTCAACATTCGCAAGGCAACGTGAACATGTATTTGTATTCGTCAAATGGAACTTCCTATATCAGAGGCAGCGGTTCGACAACCCATTCAGAAACGATTAACTTTTCCGGTCTTTCTGCGGGAACATACTATGTGAAGGTTTTTGGTTATAACGGCGCGACGAATCCGAGTTACAAATTGACAATGGAAGTCAAAGACAACGACAAATGGCAAGTTGACGTGAGCGCGACGAAAACGACAGCCGTTGAACGTTTGCCGGATGTGGAACAACAATATGGCGAATTCACATTCGAACGAACGTCAACCGCAGAAAACAATGAAGCGCTCAATGTCAAATTTGATATGATTCGCGATAGCGCCAATCTTAATGCGACAACGAACAAAGCGGCGATGCCGTCGAATTATACAACGTCGGGTGATTATCATTTGGAATATTTTGATGAATCCGCTAATGCGTGGCGTTCATTAAATCTGAGCTATGGTCAATAGTTGTGTATGAGATTTTTTGAAATTTTCTGGGATTTTGAAAAATGTTGAGTTTTTTCCAGGTTCTTTTTTCCTTTAAAAGGAGATGAAAACGTTCTCTCTCA
>JAISZO010000318.1 GCA_031269105.1 Planctomycetaceae bacterium
GGAGAATTCGTTGCGAGAATGGAATCGGCGCTGGAAACATACGGTCTTCCGCATGATCCGAACATTCCCGTGATCACGATGGACGAACAACCGGTGCAGCTTTTCCGGGAAACGAGAGAGCCGATTCCGGCATCACGACAGCATGCGAAGCGAGTTGATTACGAATACGAACGAGCGGGAGTTGCGAACATTTTCATGTTCTCCGATCCGCTCGGCTGTTGGCGACGAACGGCCGTTCGAGAGAAAAAGACCAAGATCGACTGGTCCTTGGAGGTGAGGATTTTATTGGAAGAGGACTACCCCGATGTCGAGAAGATTCGATTGGTGTGCGACAACTTGAACACGCATTCACTGGGAGCGTTTTATGAGACGTTCGCACCGAGTCACGCGAGATCACTGGCAAGACGTTTGGAAATCATCCCGACGCCGAAGCACGGCAGTTGGTTGAACATTGCGGAAAACGAACTGTCGGCCTTGACGTCTCAATGCGTGAAGGGGCGACGTTTCGGCGCGATCGAAGAATTGCGGGAGGAAGTGATGGCGTGGGCAATGTCGTGCAACAAAAAACAAAAGGGCGTCGACTGGCAGTTCACCACCGAAGACGCCCGAATCAAACTCGAATCACTTTATCCCAATATTTTATTTTGACAAGGCACTAGAAGTAACTCCGCAAAGCAGTTAATAATATTTCATGGCGTGCTTTTAGGGTTTTGCGAGACAATCACAAGCGCCGCCGCCATTGTAAAACTTGCGTTTATCGCGCGAAAAATTACGATTATGATATTGCGTTTTGAACGGCTTGCTGCGCGGCGGCGGCGATAAAGCCGTTAAACAGAGGATGAGGTTTGGTCGGTTGCGACTTAAATTCCGGGTGATACTGAACGGCGACAAACCATAAATGTTGCGGAATTTCAACGACCTCGACCAGCCGGTTGTCGGGACTCGTTCCGGCAACCATCAATCCGGCGGCGGTTAAACGTTCCCGATAATCCGCGTTAAATTCGTAGCGGTGCCGATGACGCTCCGAAATTTCCCGCTTGCCGTACCATTTTGCAGCGTGGGAATTTTCCGCAAGAACTGTCGGCTGCGCTCCGAGCCGCATGGTGCCGCCAAGATTTTTTACCGCGCGTTGTTCCGCTAAAAGCGAAATCACCGGATGCGGCGTTTCCGCGTTAAACTCCGTTGAATTTGCGTCGTCAAGCCCCGCGACGTTTCTCGCATATTCAATCACCGCGCATTGCATTCCAAGACAAATTCCCAAAAACGGAATGTTATTTTCGCGGGCAATTCGTATCGCGTTAATTTTTCCTTCCACGCCGCGTTCCCCGAATCCGCCGGGAATCAAAATACCGTTCGTCGCTTTGATTTTTTCCTGCACTTCTTTGCGATCAAGGGCGTCGCTCGGAATCCGCTCAATACGAATTTTCGCGCGGTTGCTGATTCCCGCGTGGTCAAGCGATTCGTAAATCGATTTGTACGCGTCTTTGTGCGTCGCGTATTTACCGACCACCGCGATTGTTACCTGACGTTCCGGCATTTTCAGACGCTGCAAAATATCGTACCACTGCGACAAATCCGGCTCCGACTTCGCTTTCAAATGCAACCGTTCCAGAATCAACCGGTCTAAACCGTGATCGGCAAGTGAAATCGGCACTTCATAAATCGAAATTTCGCAATCGCGTTCCTCGATAACGTTTGTTCCCGGCATATTGCAAAACAACGCGATTTTTTCGATTTCGTCGCGGCTTATCGGCTGTTCAGTGCGGCAAACGAGAAAATCGGGCTGAATCCCAATCTCCCGAAGCTGTCCGACCGAGTGCTGCGTCGGTTTCGTTTTCAATTCTTTCGCCGCTTTGAGAAACGGAATCAACGTCAAGTGAATATAAATGCAATTTTCTTTGCCGACGTCAAGCGAAAATTGACGAATCGCTTCGAGAAACGGCTGTCCTTCGATGTCGCCGACCGTGCCGCCGATTTCTGTGATGACCACGTCCGCATCGTCCGCGTTGAGCGACCGAATCGCCCGTTTGATTTCATTCGTCACATGCGGCACAACCTGCACGGTTTTTCCCTGATATTCGCCGCGGCGTTCCCGCTCAATGACGTTCAGATAAATGCGTCCCGTCGTCCAACTGCTGTTTTTCGTGAGCGGACCATTTGTAAAACGCTCGTAATGTCCTAAATCGAGATCGGTTTCGCTTCCGTCGTCCAGCACATAAACCTCGCCGTGCTGATACGGACTCATCGTGCCGGGATCAACGTTCAAATACGGATCGAGTTTTTGCATCCGCACCGAAAGCCCGTGACTTTCGAGCAACATACCGAGAGACGCGCTGGTGAGTCCTTTGCCAAGCGAACTGACAACGCCGCCTGTAATAAAAATATGTTTTGTCATTATCATTCACTTAATTTTTACGAAAAACCGAACGTTCATTCCCGCCAAACGCGAAACATAAATTTTACGGCAAAATCTCATTCTGGCAAGTCGTAAAAAGACGCCCTCAATTAGTTTTTGGGATTTGCGACAAAGAAAACGACGAAAACATTTAAGGAGGATTTTGAACCCCCCTTTTCACCATAAAGAGAAAGAGACAAAAAATTCACGAAGTTACGCGAAAAATATTTTAAAATAAAGTGAAAAGCGGCATTTCGAAGCGTAAGCAAGAGTTTAATCGTTGCTACCGCTCTGGTCTGCTGTTTTGACGTCTTCCCGCGTCTGTCTGAACAAATATCATGTTGAGATATACATTTATTTACTTTAAAATCCGTTTTTTGTTTTTATCGTTTTGAATGCGGAATTTTTAGTAAAAATTTATCCTGTGCGTTCTGTGTTCAAAATCCGAAATCTCAAGTGTGAAAAGTGTATAAATTTCCACTGAAATATTACCGGAATTATTGATTTCTCTCAACCATTGTGCATTGGTTAACTTGTTCAACTAATTTCTTCGAGTATTTCATTTTGTAAATAACGATTGCCGGAAAGCTGACGTTCCAATCGGACGTTATCGAAATTTTCAAAAACATAGTAGGTAACAACGGGAACTTGCCGTTGGAAAAGTTGTTAATGATATTTAACGGAAGGAAACGAAATAAGGCAAAATGATAAAATATTACAAAAAACTTTTTCGCTCACCTCCGCCGCAATTCATTGGCATAAGTTTTGCCAATTGATTCGCGGTTTTCGTAAAGATATTGTTTTAATGAAGTCGTTCCAGTCGGCGGCGCTTCGGATGTGAGTAAATCCGTCATTAACGCTCCGATTTCCGGCAGCGTCAAAAATGTGTCGCGGTGTATCCAACCGACAAATTTTGCGACCAGATACCCCATCCAAATTGGCGTTGGAATCAACAGATTTTTTGTACCGATTGCATTTGCGATAAGACGCAATAAATCTCGATAAGCGTAATTTTCTGGTCCCACCGCGTCAATGATTTCATTGTTTTGACGCGTTCCGCACTTGACCGCGAGATCGGCAAAATCGTCCAGATGAATCGGTCGAACATGATAATCGCCTTTGCCAAAATAACCGACAATTGGAAAACGCCGCAACGTCCACGCGATATTATTGATGAGAATGTCGCCGCGTCCAAACAAAACGGTCGGACGTAAAATCGTATGCGCGATACCGCTTGTCGTTAATTTTTTCTCGATTTCCGCTTTGCCGCGATAATACTCAAACGGCAGATTTTCCGATGGATTTGCAATACTAACATGCACGATTCGCCGAACTCCGGCGCTTTTTGCCGCGTCGAACAAAACGCCGCTGTTTTGCACTCCTTGAGCATGAGTAAAATTTTTATGATTAAACCGCACCCAATATGTGTTGTACAAAACATCCACGCCGTTCAATGATTTTGCCAAATCATCAGGATGGTCAAACGTCAACGGATACGTTGCTATTGCATGCCCGAATAATTCCGACTGCGGCGGCTTGTTGGTCAACGTTACTACTTCGTAACCGCATTCCAAAAGCCGCTTGGCAATTTGTCGACCGGAGTATCCAAATGCGCCGGTAACAGCATGGCGAGTCATGTTCCAACCAATTTTCTGTTCAGAATGATAAATTTACCAAATCTTCTTCGGATTTGTCGCCGGAAGTTTTAAAATCAATCCTGCGTCAATGTATTGTCCGCCGCCGGTTTGATGGCATTTGACGGCAATCACATTTTTTCCCGATTTCAACGCGGCAAGAGCGGCGGGCGAAATCGCTTCAAGATTGTATTGACCAACATAACCTTTCAGATTTGCCGCAAGAACGCCGTTGATGTAAATTTCCGCGTTTTCATCGTGATGCAAAGAAAGCGAAAACCGATTACGTTGCGCGACGTCTTTTTCCGACAATTCAAAAGAACGGCGAATCCAAATGTCGCTCGTTTTCCATTCCGTTCGAACTACCGCGCCAGGCGTTTTTTCCGTGCCGAAACCTGCTTTGCCGGTTTGCCACGCGGAATCGTCAAAGTCCGCTTTTTCCCAGCCGTCGGCGGGCTGTTCGGTCGTATATTTCCACTCTTGTTCCGTTTTTTCCGACGTGGGAACGACTTCTTTCACCTCCGGCGCCGCGAAATGCAAAGCGTTGTTAGACGCGGCAATTTTGTTCAAATCCGCTTTGAGAACGGCGCGATCATACGTCATCAAACCGTTGCATTCAATTTCCACGTCGGTCGTTTGCGTGTAAACCGCCGCCGAAAGTCCTTTGGCGACGAGCGTATGCAACTTCCTGTTCAGCGCGTCGTAAGCCGCAAAGAGTTCATTTTTATCTTTATACGACACATAACCCCAATTGCCTTTCGCAACCCAAGTATGTCCTTCCAACGGAAGTCCCAAACCGCCGTATTCTCCGAGAACTACCGCCCGGTTTTCCTCCACTTTCGGCATATTCGGACCGGGATAACTATGAACGTCGTTCACATGTCCGACTTTATAATCAGTCCAGCCGCTCGCATTGTTAATCAACCGCGTCGGATCCGTTTTTTGACAATAAGCGGTAACTTCTACCGTTTTAAATTGTCCCCAACCTTCATTGAAAGGCACCCACATAACGATTGACGGATGATTGTAAAACCTTTGAATCAGTTCGGTCAGTTCCGCATAAAACTGATCCGCAGATTTTTGCTCGCGTTCCATATCGGAGTCGGGAAGTTTTCCGCCGACATAACCGTTGCTGCTTGGCATATCCTGCCAAACAAGAATGCCGAGTTTGTCGCACCAGTAATAAAACCGGTCTGGTTCTACTTTGACGTGCTTGCGGAGCATATTGAAGCCCATCTTTTTGGTCATTTCAATATCGTAACGGAGAGCGGCGTCGGTTGGCGCTGTGTAAAGTCCGTCGGGCCACCAACCCTGATCAAGCGGTCCGTGTTGGAAAACAAATTTGCCGTTGAGTAAAATGCGTGTGATTCCTTTGTCGTCTTTGCCGATAGAAATGTCCCGCAACGCAAAATAACTTTTGACGGAATCCACCGGCTGATTTTTTCGCAAAACGCGAACCTGCAAATCATACAGATAAGGATTATCCGGCGTCCAGGGAAGCGGATTATTGATTTTGAGCGACGCCGTTTCGCCGACTTTTTGCGTTGCGGACGCAATAATATATTTTCCTGAAATCGCGGTTACAACAACTTTATCATCGTCCCGCGCGCCGTTGATTTTGGTTTCGACGGCGATTGTACCGTCTTTGAAACTCGGCGCCAGTTTCAGGGATTCGATATAGGTTTCAGGAACGGTTTCAAGCCAGACCGTCTGCCAGATTCCGGTAACGGCGGTGTACCAGATACTGCGGGGATTTTTGACCTGTTTGCCGTGCGGATTCGTACTTTCATCGGTCGGGTCCCAGACTTTAACAAGCAATTCCTGCGGACCGCTTTTCGTTAAGGCGTCCGTGACGTCAAATGAAAACGGCGTGTAGCCGCCTTTGTGCGAACCGACTTCTTTCCCATTGATATACACGGTTGCCTGCCAATCCACAGCGCCGAAATGCAATAAAACACGTTTGCCGTTACGATGAAACGGAGCGTTGAATGTCCGTTTATAAAACAGGTTATTTTCCTTATGCACTGGTTTTCCGACTCCTGAAAGCGAGGACTCCGCCGGAAACGGCACAAGGATTTTTCCTTGCGATTCTTTGTATTCTTCGCTTGTCGGCAAAATCGCGTAATCCCAAAGTCCGTTCAGATTTTGCCAATTCCCTTGCCGCACAAGCTGCGGACGCGGATATTCCGGGTGCGGATTCGCCGGATTCACTTGTCCCGCGAAAATCGAACGAATTTTATCGCCCGCCGGTTTCCACTGCGCCAATAAATCGCCCGCCGTCGCTCCCGACATAACAATCGCCAGAAGAGCCGCCAATACTGTTTTTTTCATGTTGATTTTCTCCACATAGGTTAAAGTTTGTTTATTCTTCTCATTTTGTTTATGGGAACTATTAGTTACTTTATACAGAAATTTCTTTCGCTTGTCAAGCGTTTGATTAGGAATTTCAGAACTTTGCGGAACGAGAGAAAAAATATGACTTGGAATATTCCTAGGGAAATGGCTCGTCGGCGTTTGGCTTCCGCGTGTTGAAAACAACACTAGCTCTCTGGCTACTGGTCACTGTAACCTGATACCTAGAACCTTGCAACCTAAAACAAAATTCCCCTCCAGTGGAGGGGCGCCCATCAGCGCAGCCGACTGACGGGGTGCTTCGTGGAAGTTAAAAGTTAAAAACGAAAAGTGAAAAATGTCGCCCCATGCGGGGCTTGATTGTTTTTGCGCGCGGCGCTTTCCGGCGGTTTCACCGCCGGAAAGCGCATCATGCCGCCGCGTGCGCGGCTTAATCTTCCGTCGCTGGCGCGGCTACTCGGATGTCAAGCCGCGCGTAAGGGAAGACACGAGGCGCTCTTCTTGGAAGACGCGCGACCGTCGTAAAATTCCCCTCCGTTGGAGCAAAAGTATCTCACCATCTTTTATAAAGTTTGGCAGGGATTTTTTGAGGAGCGCGAAGTTTTGCGATTTGGTTCAGGTCGTTGCCCATGAATCCAGGTAGTCAAGGACTTGGAGCAACACGAATAATCCCGA
>JAISZO010000353.1 GCA_031269105.1 Planctomycetaceae bacterium
GATGCGAAGTCAGAACAAATATTTTGAACACGGTCAACATTTTCACGGTCATTTTTCCTCGGCGAACAAACGTTGCCGTGCGTGGGCGATCTTGCACAACTATTATCCATGGGGAAAAATGCAGTAAAAAATAACAACGGACAACATTGTCCCGCGGAAAAGCTCAACAAAAAACGATACCACAAAAATTGGCTGCAAAACCTACTCATCGCAACTTCAAACGCAAGAAAAAAATAAAACACCTAATACGGTAGATTCAGAAATTTTACACGAAAAAAAGTTTTCTTCAAGAGAATAACAATTTTTAAGGGAGTTGCAGTAAAATATTACGGTTTGCCGCGATAGACAAATAACGCTGTTTTACTGCTTCACAAATTCTATTTTTATGACTCTGTGTTATTTCTGCATTATTATTGATCGCGGCGTTCCGAAAAATTTTCCAACACTTGGGATTATTCACAAGAGGACTTCTAAAAAACTTGTTTCTTAAAAATTTCGTCTTTAAAAATAAGGATTTGCGAATATTTTTCGAGTAAAAAATTAGTTTTTTAGAATTTCCCCAATATATTTATTTCAAATGTGTTGAAACTCCCGCCAATGGCTCGAACATGTTGTCAACGCGGCGCTTCAAAAAATAGATATAGATTCCGGCTGAAATGTTACCATTGCGAATCGCATGCAGGAACGTAATAAAACAACATCGGACAACACATTGCCGGAGATTGACCAAGAATGATCGGCGCGGATTGCGATTGCGTAATCGTTTGCATTGGCGGGCTATTCCATAACGGACTTTCTGCATTTGATTGAGCAATCGCAAAAGGAGAAGAATTGATCTTCGTATCGAAATTGGTTTGATTAAGATAAGCGCCAAGCGGATCGTTTAACGCAAAGTATTTCGGAGTATTGAGTTGCGATATTTCGCCCGCTTTGTTGACGTCAAAAAGCAGACGGTCGTTATCTTGTCTTGCCATGAGAGACCAAACGGTGTTTTGCGATTCCGAATCAAGGATTTTGTCGTAGAAATTGTCCGCAACGGCGCTAGTTGTCGCTGTGGAACGAATCGTTCCAATGTCGGCATATTGAGAAGCATCGAGAGACGGAGCTGTTTCTGTTGTTGATCCAATAGGTAAAATTGTCATTTCGCGAGGATCGCCGACGGTAATAACGCTTGGCGCAACATCCGGCGAAAAAGCGGTTTGCGTCTGTTTTATCGCATCGTAAGACGGTAAAATCATTTTCCCCAACGCTTCTGTCCACTGACCGGCAGAAAGCGAACTTTTGGCGGCATTCAGCGAGGAAACCGGCGGTACTGTCGTAGAAATTCCACCGTAACTTTCGTCGGCTTCATTGGATAAAATCGGCAAAGCCGGCGCTGTTTCCCGATATTGCACCAAAGTATATGCTTTTCCGTCAATCACGCGAAACATCGTACCGTTCGACGCGGTATAATAACCGTTTTCCGGTTGTACGACGCGAGTCTTCATCTCGTTGAAAGTTGAAGGATTATTCCGATAATCAGGCGTTCCCTGACCGGAATTTCCTCCGTAAGGCACGCCGTAAGTGGAATTATCCGTTGATGTTGGAGAATACAAGCCGTGATTTTGAACCGGCGGTATTCCTGTTGTTGTTCCGCGAGTCGACGTCGTTCCCGACGAACCGTAAGCATTGGGTAACGTTCCCACCGTTTCGCCTGCATGAACATTTGTTCCCGGCGGAGCTTCATATGCCACAGTAACACGGTCAGGATAAACTGTTGAAGCAGGCGATATTCCGTTTGACGGATTTGCGTTCAAATTTCCGGCGGGATTGATATTCGGCGGAGCATACGTTCCAGTTGCCGAAAACGTTGACGGAGATTGTATGGAATTGTAAGATTGAGAAGGATAGGAAGAAACAGCAGGACTTCCTGCGTTCATTCCCGAATCCACAGCAATCGGCGATTGCGGCTGAATCGTCAAATCTGCCGGAACTCCCGCCGACGCTTGCGGCAAAGGCGATTGTAGAAAATTTCCGCCGAAAAACGGAACCGTTGGCTGTCCTTTGTCGCCGGTTTTACATCCCGCGAGACAAAAAAGCAAAACAAAAATCAAAACGACGAGACTTTTAAGATATAATCGATTTCTATTGTAAGATTCCATTGTTTTATTCGTTCCGTTTCTATTGAGAATTTTCATTCATTCTTGTCAAGAATAACGAAAATGTTATGATAAAACCAGATCAGTTATCCAAAACCGCCGATAATGTCAGTTTAACACGCGGATTACGCCGCGTCGGAAAAAATAAATCCGAATTGTTTTTTTTCAACAGATAAAAATTTTTTTGTTGTCGCGTTTATCATTATGGTTATTCTTTTTTCAATCCATAAACGTTGGTTATTTTGACAGGTGAATTTTATGAAAAAAAATGCCGTATTAACAATCTTCCTGTTTTTTCTTATTGCCGAAACTTTTACGTTTGTTTCGGGATTCGCCGCGACGCCGGAAACGCTTTCGTTGCCGCAAATTCAGGAGAAACTTTATCAAGCGTCGCCAAAAGCGTTAAAATCGATTGTGGGATTGCGCGTTAATCATAGAGTTATCGGAAGCGGCGTGGTTGTTTCAGAAGACGGATTGGTGCTGACGGCGGGGCATGTCGTCGGCGAAGCGGGACTTGACGTGGAGTTCACCTTTCCCGACGGCAGACGCGTTCGCGGCAAAACGTTAGGCGTTTGTCAATCGGCGGACGCGGCGATGGCGAAAATTACTGAAGCGGGAAAATGGTCTTATTCGCCTATGGCAAAAAAAGGAACGTTTGCGGTCAACGATTGGGTTTTTGCGTTTGGACATCCGCTCGGACTTATTGCGAATCGTCCGCCGCCGTTACGGTTTGGGCGAATCATTCAGTTGCAGCCGGATACCGTGCATACCGATTGTAGTATTGTTGTTGGCGATTCCGGCGGACCGCTTTTCAATCTTGACGGCGAAGTTATTGGAATCCATAGCCGAATTTCAGGAATCAACGATAAACCCGACCTGACGTTTCACGTTTCAATCAACGTATTTCACGACTATTACGACCGTTTGCGAAACGGCGAAGTTTGGGAATACGATTCTACCGGACGTTATGATTCGCAACTTTATTCGCAACTGGAAAATACGGCGCGAAAAATTTTTCCAATGACGGTTCGGATTCAGTCGGAAACGCTGCAAAACTGGGGAAATCAACGTCGTTTTTCGGCGCGGCAACAACGCGAGCAGCGCGTTTTTTACCGCGATCATGCGTTGGGATTGATTATCAGTTCCGACGGTTTCATTGTTACGAAAGCGAGCGAAATCGCCGACCGCAAGGGTATTCAATGTTTGTTGAAAATTGACGGACGCGAAGAGCGCATTCCCGCGTCGGTCGTCGGCGTTGATCGGCAAAACGATGTGGCGTTGTTGAAAATCGAGAAAAAAGGACTTCCGGCAGTAGATTTAGAATCTGCCGGAAAAACTTCCGCGAAAATTCCCGTCGGCGCCCTGGTGATTACGCCGGTATTGAATCCCGAACAAACGACGGAACATTCGTCCAAACTTTCCGCTGTTCTTGGCGCGGTCAGTATTTCGGAGCGTTCGATTCCGTCGGAAGCACTTTCGCTTGGCGTAACGCTGGCGAGTCATGATTTTGTCAAAGGCGCGCGGGTTTTGCAGATTTTGGGGCGTTCTCCGGCGGCGATTGCGGGAGTACGTCAAAACGACGTGGTAACGCATATCAACGATAAAACATTGGAAGATTCTATCGATTTAATAGACGCGATTCATGCGGCGGAAGAAGACAAAGCGTTGAATTTGACGATTCAGCGCGGAGAAAAAACGCTTCATTTGACGGTAACGATTGGTTCGGAAAAAGAACTCGCGGAACGTCGAAACGCAATGAATCAAGGCGGACCAATCGGCACGAGCCGCGTGCGCGACGGTTTTCCGAAAATCATTCAACACGACAGCGTTTTACGTCCGACGGATTGCGGCAGTCCGCTCGTCGCTCTGGACGGAAAAGTGATCGGCGTAAATATCGCACGCGCCGGACGTACGGAAACTTACGCCGTTCCGCTTGAACAAATACGTCAAATCGCGGAAAAATTAAGAAAGAAGAAAGCGGAATAAAAGCGGCGACGTCGAATACAAACGTTACGGCGTAATCGGTTCGGAAAACGGACCGCCGTCCATACCTTCGCAGCAAGGATCGCACGGATTCGTAACAATATGCGATGCGCAAACGTCCGACGTAATCGCATAACTCGATTGTATCGGCATGACTTGCGGCTGACGGGTCGGGAACAACGAACCTTTATCGCAAAAACCTTTGAATCCGTTGCAACCTGTTGAAAAACCGGCGGCAACAACGGAAATCACAAACAACATCCAAAATTTTTTCATAGGGAGGACTCCTGAATAAATGGTATTTTTACTTTCAACATCATTGGGAAAGACAGGAAAAGAATCACCGGAAACAGGTGCAAATTTTAATCATCTCCGGTGATTTATAATTTATGATTGATCGCCTTCTGAACCGTGAATACCGGAACGATTACGACTCTATTTTCTTGTAACCATTCCGGCGCTCGCTGCAAGGTCTCAATCAATTATCCTGACAACGTACTCTACACCAGAGAAAGCGAAAAGCAAATTGAACTTTTCTTTTTTTGCCTCTGTTTCCAAATTTGGTTGAACTTGTATCGTCGCATGTCGTTTTATTGTTGCATTTTAACAACAAGGCGTAAGCTCAAACGTCAGTAATTTCAAGTGGAAACAATCAATGAATTGATTATTCAAAATAGGACTTTTTTTGTATTTGAGTGAATTGTACTACTAGGGTATTTTGAAACATTTTTATTTTGATTTTTGTTTGTTTTTGGAGGTGAAAATTTTAGAAATCCTACATTTTTCTGTGGAGAAGGTATTGTGTAGTTCTCGATTGTTAATATAATTACGAAATAAGAAAGAATTAAAGAGACGTTTGTGAATTTTTACAGTGTTGAAAAAGTGAAGTTGTAAAAATGTCCGCGACATTAAAAAACATACAATCGGAATCTCGTCAAAAAGTTCATCATCAGTTGGGTTGGGTGATTGTACGTTTCTTTGTTGCGGCGGTGTTGTTGACAGCAGCGGGTTTGAAAGCATTAGCGACAACGCCGGATTTAGAAAATAGCATTTTTGAAGCCCGATGGTTTCAAACTCTTCTGGTCGAAGGCGAGATCGCTCTTGGTCTGATTTTACTTTTCGGTATTGTTCCTAAAATCTCATGGTTGGTAACGATAATTCTTTTTGCGGTATTCAGTATTGTTTCTTTAGCGAAAGGATTGAGCGGCGCGGAATCGTGCGATTGTTTTGGCGCTGTTAAAACCAACCCGTTTGTGACATTTTTTCTCGACGCCGGAATTGTTGCGTTGTTGATATTCTTTCGTCCCCGAAAATTATCGGCGTTAACGGC
>JAISZO010000354.1 GCA_031269105.1 Planctomycetaceae bacterium
CATTGTCCCGCAGAAAAACTCAACAAAAAACGATACCACAAAAATTGGCTGCAAAACCTACTCATCGCAACTTCAAACTCAAGAAAAAAACAAAACACCTAATACGGTAGATTCAGAAATTTTTAATTATTTTTTATTTTTCGGAAAATAGCGCGATAGATTACGGGAAAATTCATTCAGAACGTCGTCGATATATCCGATTGTTTCAAAAACATAAATTCCTTTTGACATAAAGTAATCCGCCGCGCCGGAACCGATTTTTCCCGCAACAATCGCCTGACAATCATGCAGTATTTCAAAGATTTGCTCGAAAGCGTTTTCGTGATGCGTATGATTATTGCAGCATGGCTCGACGTTTCTCGTTTCAAGATAAGCGTATCCGTTATTATCAACCGAAAAAATAGCGAATGTTTTTGTTTTTCCGAAATGTTGATGAATCGTCTTTCTGTCGGACGTCGCCAAAGCGATCAAGTAAGGCATAAGATTTGCTTTCCGATTTTTTTTGTTGTACTGTCGGGGATCATATATGTTTACGCAAATGGAAGAGAAAAACTCGTTCAAGCGTTTCGTTATGAATACATTGCCGTCCGGTGAAAACGAGTCGATCTGTTTGCGCGTATTTCGATAAAATTTTTTCGTGCGAAGTTCGCGATAATGAAACGGTTTCAACATAAACCCAATCGCGCTTTTCCAAGAGCATTGAACAATAGGGACAAATATGAATAATGCCGTCGGACGTCGTTTTCAGACCGCATAAAAAACGCAAGACTGTTTTCTTTTTGCGCCGCTTCGGAAAACGGAGCAAGCGCTTTTATTGCAAACGTCGCAGTTTCATGCGTTTCCGTAACGCAAAAATTCACGCGGCTCATCTCAAAACCTCAACGAATCAATAAACAAGTTCTGAAAGTTTTTGTTATTTGATAATTCGATTTTTTGAACGTCGGCTGCGACTTGCGTCATTTTTTCCCGAAAATCCGCGTTCAGCAAAAACGCAATACCGCCCGATTGCGCGGTGTTGCCGACAAATTGGACTTTACCTTTCAACTCCGGCGGAAGTAAACCGATATTTAATAAACTCTTTTCGTTCAAATGATAACCGAACGAACCGGCAATTTCAACGCGGTTCACGTCGTTTGCGGTCAGATTCAACGTTGTTAAAAGCGCCGCGACGCCGGAACGAATCGCTCCTTTCGCAAGCTGAATTTGCCGAACGTCATTTTGCGACAAATACACGTTATCCGTGATGAAGTACGCTTTTTTTCCGTCTTTATCGCGTAATCTTTCCGTCGCTGCATTGGACGCGAACCTGCCGTTTTTTTCAAGGATTCCGGTTCTGACCAACTCGCCGGCAACGTCCAGCAAGCCGCTTCCGCAGATACCGGTCGCGGGAACGTCGCCGATCGCTTGAAAAGAAACGCCGCCGTCGTCCGCAATGTTGAAACTTTCCACCGCGCCGTTTCCCGCTCGCATTCCGCACGCGATATTCATTCCTTCAAACGCCGGTCCCGCCGCCGTTGACGTCGCCGCCAAACAACCGTTTCTCGCCAACATGATTTCTCCGTTTGTGCCGACGTCGATAAACAATACCGTTTCTTTTTGTTCGTATAATTGCAACGCCAAAATGCCGGACGTAATATCCGCGCCGACAAACGATGAAATAATCGGCGGCAAATAAATTTGACCGAAAGGCGAAACGTTCAGCCGCGACGCGGAAATGCGTTCGCCGCCCCGAATTTGCGAAACGTAAGGATATTGTCCCAACGGTTGAGGATTCACGCCGCACGCCAGATGAAGCATTGCGGTGTTGCCGCTGTAAACGACTTCGTAAATAAAATTCGCGTCGATTCCCGCTTTTGCCGCCAGATTTTTTATCATCTCGTTGATCGCGTTCAGCAATACGTCTTGCAACGTTGTTAAACCGGCGGCGTCGCTTGCAAAATGGATTCGCGAAAGAACGTCCTGAGCGTATGTACTTTGCGGATTCAATCGGCTTTCTGTCGCGACTTCTTTTCCGTCGGACAAATTCACAAGCGATGCAACAAGCGTCGTCGTTCCGATATCCGCGACAATTCCGTAAGACAAACTTGTCGTATCGCCCGACTCGGTTGCGAAAACGACGTCGCCGCCGTAAACGATTGTTTTTTCGCCGTCGAAACGCTTTGAGATAAACGGCTTCAACGGATAAGAAAAACTTTTGCCGTCGGACAAAATTTTCAACGTCCGGTTTTCATTTTCTTTGCTTTCGATAAAGACGGTTGTATCCTGTGTAATGAAAATCTGGCAGGCAAGCGTATTTTCCGAATGAATTTTCACTCGACATTTGCCGCATTTCCCCGTTCCGTTACAAGGCGATTCCAACGCGACGCCCGCCGCCCGCGCCGCTTCCAGCACGGAAGCGCCGGATTTCACGAAAAGCGTCTTGCGTTCGTTTGCGAATGTTATTTCCGGCATGTTTCGTCTTCTTTTACGGCGAAAGTAAACGTGGTAATGTTTATCAACGGTGTTGACGCGCTAAGTCCGCAAGCGGGAGCAAAGACGTCAATGTTTTTTGTTTTCAGGAATTTTGCGTGTCTCCATATTTTTTCGGCGGCGCTAAATTCCAATAAATAGACGCTGAAATTTCCCATTGTCCGTTGAGCGATACGTTCTTCTTTCAAATTTTTTAAGTCTGCCATTACGTCAACGCTGATGACGTCGCCGTGCAGTTTTTGCAGTTGCGACTTTACCATTCTGACGTCTCCACAGATATGGATTATAACAGAAGTTCCTGTTTCGTGAACAGCGTCGGCAATTTTGTTCAAATAGCGCATAAGAGAAGCCCGATTTTCATGGGCTAAAATACATGTTATTTAGTCGTCCCTAAAAAGCGAATATCCCTTGAAAAATAGGGTTGACGAGCGTTTTTTGTTTGTTAGAATTTGCAAGTTGTTTTTTGCAAAGCAGCGTTTTTCAAAAAACTGCGGCAAAACGAATTGTTTC
>JAISZO010000361.1 GCA_031269105.1 Planctomycetaceae bacterium
CATTGTCCCGCAGAAAAACTCAACAAAAAACGATACCACAAAAATTGGCTACAAAACCTACTAATCGCAACTTCAAACGCAAGAAAAAAACAAAACACCTAATACGGTAGATTCAGGAATTTTTTACAGGAGCCAATCCAAACACAGACGGCGATAGTACCAGCAGAAGTATTACGAATTGGACATTCAATCGCGATATGTCCGCATGGCAGGACGGAACAAGTCAGCAATGGTGTTTCACGGAAAAATTCATTCCGAACTGGGCAAGAAATCGTGACGACGCTCTTGGCAATGCGTGGGATGGCGGAATTCAATTCACTTATCCTAATTCTGATGCGACGCAAGGAGGTTGTTCCGTCAATGTTGGACGTTATGTCAGCCAACACGCGAATCTTTTTGCGCGGGGAAACAACGATTCGGGAAGACCGAATGATACCACGAATCAATACCCCGGTTACTATGAAGAGCAACAACAATTAGGTTCTTCGCATCCGGGACTTGTCAATGTTTTGTTTGGCGACGGTTCCGTGCATGGAACTTCGATTACCATGTTGCCGTTAGTTGCCGCGCGGTTTGCCCATACGCAAGACGGCGTTGCGGTAACAATGCCGTAACCGTTTTCTAGGATTTGCGCCGAATTGGTATAAAAATTTACAAATCAAGCATATTTAATCCTAATGCGTTAAAATTTGTTGTTATACAACCTTTATCGAGGCAGACGTAATATAGTCTGTCTCGAGTGTCTTTGTTGCCCCGTAAAAATGCTTCAAGGGATTCGGTATGAGTTCCGTTTCCGTCTGCCAATTTTCTCTTGAAATTCATGATATAAGTTGGACGTCTGTTCATTTTTTCCTCAACTTTCATTCATTTTCCTCTCGTCATGTCGATTGTCCGCAAGGTCTCATTGCCGACGTGTTGTTTCATCGCGCCGAAAAGGTATTGAAATTTTCCAAACGCCGGAATAGACATCGCCCTTTTGAAACGCGCAAAGTTTACGAACCATAAAAAATCGATTTGATCATCGCGGACTGTTTTCCTTGAAAAACGAATCGAGATTTGTATCGAATCGAATACCAATGCAATTCCAGTTACCGCTTGCACTCTCTGTTGCGCGGTTTGGCGAGCGGTAAAACGTAAAATACCAGACAATCGGATAAGATTCATATTTATACAAATACCGCGTAAGAATCAAATCTTTTCCTACGCGTTTGACGTCGTAAAACTCAAAAACAGCTCTTGCACCTTGCGACCGCGTCATTTCGTCCGTTTTTTGAACAATTTCTTTAATCACGTTTTCTTGCCCTTGCGTTCCCTGAAAGAGCGTGCGATAAGCCGTTTCCGAACTGGAAGATTCGTTGATTCCCTCAAAAAAAGTTTTGACGCGTCCCTGAATGCCGTTGAAATCGCCGTCCGGCAAAGTCGACGACGTTTGCGCGTTGACGTCGAACCACGCCCGATAACCGACAATCAATAACAAAATTCCGCCTAAAAATAAAATTCCGTCGAATTTTCTCATGACTATTCTCCTGATAATGTTCTAAAACTTAAAGTAAATTTTTCGAGAAACGTTCTAAAACAAATTCTCGAAAAGATGAAGAGGATTCTATTTTAATATTTATAACGCAAAGGAAATTTTTAAATGGATTTATTACCTTTGCATGGATCAATAAATTTTCGCGTGGAAAGACACGGGTTGTCGCGAATCGCAAAACGATACGGCAATTTCGCGGAGTCGCCGGCATAATCAACATTGATTCGCGGCGTAACAGCGATTTCATTGGGAGCAACCTCAATTCCTTCTGTGATAAAAATTTCGTCGCCGCACAAGTCTTTACCGTAATCGTCGCGGGTGACGCCCATCGCCATACATAATTTGCCGGGTCCGCTGCAAAGATGTTTGTTTTTTATTTTTTGTTCGGAACGAGTTTGCCGCCGTTGTTGCATGACGTCGATTCCTTCGCGCGGTTCTATTGCGCGAATCAACACCGCTTCGGGATTTCCGGGAACGTTTGCCACCACGTTAAAACAGTTGTACATTCCGTAAATCAAATAAACGTAAACCAAACCGCCTTCGGCAAACATGATGTTCGTCCGATGTTTCGGGGACGGTTGTTTCCGCTTATAAGAATGACACGCTTCATCGTCCCAGCCGGCGTACGCTTCCGTTTCGACGATAATTCCCGACGTCGTTTTTTCTGCCATTTCTTGTTTAATGAGCGCCATTCTGCGTATCGGAATACGGCAAACCAATCGTTTTCCCAAAAGCGCACGCGCCACCGTTACGGCGTCGCGGAGATAAAACTCGCGCGATAAAGGAACGTTTGAAATCGCAAGAGATTGACGAGCGGAATCTTGTTGTGAACGTTTTTTCTCGGACATATTATTTTCATTAAGCGCCCTTTAAAATTCTTTTTTACCGCGAAGTCGCGGCGAAATAAGTTTTGAGAAATTTTAAATAAAAATTTAATCGTTGATTTCATTTGCAATATTTATAACAAATGATTCCGTCGCGTCAAGATTCGCGACGCGAAGAGAGTGAAGAAAGACGGCAACTGAACTGATAGGAAGTTAGGGATTCGTTACAAAAAGTTCTTTGATTTATCGTTTGATTTTAGAACGCTAGGATTTCGTCATTTTTGGATTCGTTAATGTTTTGTGCATTCATGGCTAAAATAAATATTTCTTACTGAGAAATTTCAACAGCTTTAATCTCCCAAATTGACAATCAAAATCAATTTAGAAATCTTTTTGAAAAAAAAATTCTGTGCATTTTTCAAAACTAAATATTTTTTTTCGCTTGGAATTTTCCCGAAACATTTATGGTATCAAAAGTTATAAAAAATAGCGCCGGAAATCAAAAATTTTTCCCGAAAATGGCATTTTTTGTAACTTGTTATGGCGTCCGAAGTTCGGCGTTTTCAAACTATTGAATTGACGCGCTAATTGACGTGATAAAATTCGCCGTTATGATTATCCCCTATCAAAGCGCAAGATATAGCGTTAATGCGATTTCTGATATACTATATATTGTAAATATTAGCGTCCGTTGTTATTTTTTCGCAACAAAAATCGTTACCTGAAAATCGGGAAAGGAATCAAAATTGATGCAACATCTTACGGTCAAACATTTTTCTTTTAATGTACGAAATCTCCCGATTCAAATACGTTTCGATTTTTTTGTAAAATACTAACAATAGAAAAATTTTTTATATTTTTGTGATTGAACTATTCAAGCGAAATTTACTTGCTTATTTCATTGCCGTTGTCTTTTGATAACGTAAATTTTAATGCCTCCAAAAGGATTTTATCATGCTTCAAGAACCGGTCAAAACCAACATCAGCCGTTTTACCAATGAAACAGAACGTCTCAATTCTGCCGCAAACCACAACGGCGCCGAGCATGCCGTCGTCCATGAACGCGAAATTCATGGCGCTAACGGATTCGGACAGAACGGAAATCATGGAAACAATGGACGTAGCCATTACGAATCAACCATGAATGACTTAAAAGAATTACGAAAACAACACGGTTTGGAAATTTCCAACGTGTTTTGCCCGGAAGACGTCGCCGATCCGTTTGAAACGGTCGAGTGGACGAAACGGAGCGCGTCGATTAAAGGCGACAACGACGAACCGGTGTTCGAGCAAACCGATTGCGAGTTTCCAAAAAGTTGGAGTCAATTGGCAATTAACGTTGTGGCGAGCAAATATTTTTACGGCGAAAATCACACGAATCAGCGGGAAAAAAGCGTTCGGCAAGTCATTCGCCGCGTAGCAAGGACAATCGCCGATTGGGGAATCGAAGACGGTTATTTTGCGACGCAAGAAGACGGCGAGCGGTTTTACCGCGAATTGACGTGGCTTTGTTTGCATCAATGCGTTGCGTTCAATTCGCCGGTTTGGTTTAACGTCGGATTGTATCAGCAATATAAAGTTGTCGGCGCGAAATGCAACTGGCATTGGAGCGAAACGGCGGGCGAAGCGATTCAGCCGGAAAATCCTTACGAATTTCCGCAAGCGTCGGCGTGTTTCATTCAAAGCGTCGATGACAACATGGAAGCGATTATGGAATTGGCGAAAAGCGAAGCGTTGCTTTTCAAATTCGGGTCGGGAACTGGAACCGATCTTTCGACGATTCGTTCCTGCCGCGAAAGATTATCCGGCGGCGGCAAACCGTCGGGACCGCTTTCGTTTATGCGGGTTTACGATCAAATCGCCGCCGTTGTGAAAAGCGGCGGCAAAACGCGGCGCGCAGCAAAAATGCAATCGCTGAAAGTTTGGCACCCCGACATTATGGAATTTATCGACTGCAAACAGAGTGAAGAAGAGAAAGCGCGGATTCTCGTCAAAAACGGTTTACACTGGGACGACGCTTATTCTTCGGTGATGTATCAGAACGCAAATTTGTCGGTTCGAGTTACCGACGATTTTATGCGCGCGGTGAAAGAAGATAAAGATTGGGCGACGCGGTTTGTCACCAACACAACAAAACAAGGACCGGAATATCGCGCGAGAGACGTGTTTGATAAAATTGCCAATTGCGCGTGGTTATGCGGCGATCCGGGATTGCAATACGACACGATTATCAATCGTTGGCACACTTGCCCGAACAGCGGACGTATCAATGCGTCGAATCCTTGCAGCGAATATATGTTTATCGACGATTCCGCATGCAATCTGGCAAGCGTCAATTTGATGCGGTTTCGCGATGAAAGCGGAACGTTTGACGCAAAACGGTTTATTGCGGCGTGTCGAATCGCGTTTATCGCGCAGGATATTCTGGTGGACAGAGCAAGTTATCCGATCAAAAAAATTGCCGAAAACAGCCATAAATTCCGTGCTTTGGGATTGGGTTACTCGAATCTCGGCAGTTTGATTATGAGTATGGGACTTCCGTATGATTCCGATGAATCCCGCGGTTTTTGCAGCGTTGTCACCGCGTTGCTGCACGGTGCGGCATGCCGTACCAGCGCGGAACTTGCCGCTTCGGTCGGCGTTTTTGAAGGTTACGCCGAAAATACGATTCCCATGCTGCACGTGATGGAAATGCACTGGGACGCGGCGAATAAAATATCCACAAGTTATAAAACGCTCAAATCCGCCGCGCGCGAACTCTGGGACGAAGTGTTGGAACTTGGAAAGACAAACGGGTTCCGCAACGCGCAGGCGACGGTTCTTGCTCCCACCGGAACGATCAGTTTTATGATGGATTGCGATACAACCGGCATTGAGCCGGATATTGCTCTCATTAAATTCAAACAGCTTGCCGGAGGCGGAACGCTGAAAATTGTCAATCAAACTGTGCCGCTTGCCTTGAAAACGCTCGGTTACTCGCAGGAGGAGATTGACCGGATTCAACGTTTTATCGAAGAGAATCGCACGATTGACGGAGCGAAAGATTTACTGCCGGAACATCTTCCCGTGTTTGATTGCGCGTTCCCCGCGCCGGGTTCAGGACGCTGCATCAGTTGGCAGGCACACTTAAAAATGATGGCGGCGGCGCAACCGTTTCTTTCCGGCGCGATTTCCAAAACGGTCAATATGCCGAGCAGCGCGACGAAAAAGGATATTGCCGACGCGTATATGCTCGGATGGGAACTCGGATTAAAAGCGGTGGCGGTTTATCGGGACGGTTCCAAAACCGCGCAGCCGCTTTCCACCGGCGATGGAAAAGAAGACGGCAAAGAAGAAAAATCCGAAGCGTCCAAGAAGTTGAAAAAAGTTGCTGTCGGTCCCCGCCGCGAACATCTTCCCGACACGCGGCAGTCCATCACGCACAAATTCCATATCTCCGGTCACGAAGGTTATATCACCGTTGGATTATATCACGATGGACGTCCGGGCGAATTGTTTATCACGATGGCAAAAGAAGGCAGCACGATTGGCGGTTTGATGGACTGTTTCAGTACAGCGTTGTCGATGAGTTTGCAATACGGCGTTCCGCTGAGCGCGTATGTGCAGAAATTTTCGCACACGCGGTTTGAACCGATGGGATACACAAAAAATCCCGATATTCCAATTGCCAAAAGTATTGTCGATTATATTTTCCGATGGCTTAGCAAAACGTTTTTCGACGCGAAAGGAAATGCGATTTTGCGAACTTCGCCGGATTTTTTGACGCATGACGTCAAGACGCCTGCGGTTTCTGTCAAAGAAAAAGAATTGGATGTTCTTACCGATCCTGTTCAACCGTCCGCGAAAACAGAGAAGACGGCGGCGGATCATCTTGCGTTGGAACCGCCGAAGCCGACGGAAGGGACGTCCGCGACGCTCAGCTCGCAATATGCGTCGTTCCAGTCGGACGCTCCGGCGTGCGACGCTTGCGGCGCTATTACGGTACGTAGCGGTAATTGTTATCTTTGCTATAATTGCGGGAAAAGTATGGGATGCTCGTGAGGAAAAGAAAAAGAGAAAAAATGAAAAAGAAAGGGCAAATAGTCTTTGCCCGATCCGACCGCGAAACGTTAGGGAACTTTTAAAACTTTCAGTAAACAAATTTATTTATTGAATATTTCTAGAAATTTCCATTTAGAGAAAGGGTTTGACAATGTTACGTTTCAATTTTTGTTGGTTGCTGTTATCGGCGTTGTTGATTGTTTCCGCATCGTGCGGGAAAAATCAAAACAACGCTTTGCAAAACGAATCACCGGAAAACAGTTGTTGTTCGGCGGAAACGGAGGAATCACAAAATTCTTCCCGCCGAGCGGTTGGCGCTCCGTTTGAATTGAAAGGCAAAACGACGGACGGCGACGATTTTTCGTGGGACGCTTACAAAGACAAATTTGTCTTGATTGATTTTACCGCGTCGTGGTGCGGTCCGTGCCGCGCGGAAATGCCGAATTTACTGGACATTTACGCAAAATACCACGACAAGGGTTTTGAAATTATTTCGATCGGTATTTCGGACAAGACGGAAAATTTGAAGAAACAAATTGAAGAAGACAAAATTACTTGGACAATGATTTCCGAAGAGTTGAGT
>JAISZO010000368.1 GCA_031269105.1 Planctomycetaceae bacterium
CAATTGTTTGACAGTTTTCGCTCCTAATTCCCCCCAACTCATGTCGTTGTTGAGATTCCATGCCGCCGCCTGAGCGACTTTCTGATCCACGTAACCGTCGGCAAGCATTTGGCAAAGCGCATGGACTTCTTTTTTCTGCGTGACGTCGGCAATCGGACGGATTTCATAATGAACTTTCGGATTCGGGTCTTTTTTTCCGTGTTCCAGACAAACGGTGCGAAGTTTTTGGGAAACCGTTTTTTCTGGCGGAATGTTGTAACTGCGTCCGTATCCTCCGCCGTAACCGCCTCCGCCGCCATAGCCGCCACCGCCGTATCCGCCTCCGCCATAGCCGCCACCGCCGTATCCACCTCCGCCGTATCCACCTCCGCCATAACCGCCGCCCATCGACTGATTTCCGCCACCTCCGCCGTAACCGCCTCCACCATAGTTGCCTCCGCCGTATCCGCCACCGCCATAGTTGCCTCCACCGTATCCGCCACCGCCATAGTTGCCTCCGCCGTATCCGCCTCCGCCATACTGCGGCAACACCGGCACAAGAGCAAACGAACCGGGAAGATCAACTTTTAACGGTTCTTTCGACTTGTTTGTTACCGACACTTTTGCGACTTCCGAATTGTAAGCGATTACCTTAACGTTGACGAGACCGTCTTGTATCGCGTCAAATAATTTTACCGTTTTCGCTGGAATTTGTTCGGTTTTTTCTTTCGATTTACTGTTTGCCGCAAACGCAACGCCGCAAACAACGCTAAAACAAAGCGTTACAGCCCCAAGAGTTCTGAAACGTACTGACATGTGATCTCTCCCGAAAATATTTGTTTTTAAATTTTGTTGACCTGCAAACAAGCGACCATGAGACAACGCTATTCCCTTATCATAACCACCGAATCCCGCCGCGTCTATCAGAAAAAATCGAGAAAATAGGAAATATTAAAAAATAATAGGAAGAAAAGATTTTTTTTGCAAAATTTTGCGATTTGTGCATTGTTTTTATCCTATTGTAAGTTTATCAGGAAAGATTTGTTTAAAACGAAGTCCGTGAACCAAACGAATGTCATCGCATCACGAATTGAGAAGGGATAGCCGATTTTTTTCATCATGTTATAATAAAATAGATAATTTTCCCTGAATTTTTTGATAAACGAATATGATTTATCTTGACAATAATGCGACGACTGCGGTTGCTCCCGAAGTTCGGGACGCCATGCAGCCGTATTTTGAAGATTTGTATTATAATCCGAGTTCGGCGTATTTAATTGCGACTGAAATTGCCCGAAAAGTCGAAAAGGCGCGCGGAGTGATCGCGCGGCATTTTGGAGCGGCGCATTCCGGTGAAATTCTTTTTACGTCGTGCGCGACGGAAAGTAATAATCATGTTTTTGCCGGAACGACAAAAACGAATCCCAACCGGCGGCGTCTCGTTACGACAACCGTTGAACATCCCGCCGTACTGGAAGTGTGCAAAGACTTGGAGCGAAGCGGTTATGAAATCACTTATTTGAGCGTGGATCGTTCCGGTCAGTTGAATCTGCGGGAATACGTTCAGGCGTTGAAACCAGATACGCTGCTGGTTTCGGTGATGCATGCCAATAATGAAAGCGGCGTTATTTTTCCGATAGAGCGGCTCGCGCGAATCGCGAAAGAAACCGACCCGAATATTTTATTTCACACCGACGCAACGCAATCGGCGACAAAATTGCCTATCAATCTTTCCGGCGAAATGCGGAATGTGGATTTGTTATCGTTTTCCGGTCACAAATTTCACGCGCCAAAAGGAGTCGGCGGACTTTATATTCGTCGCGGAACGCCGTGCCGCACGTTTTTAATCGGCGGACATCAGGAAAGCGGACGTCGCGGCGGAACGGAAAACGTACCGTATATTATCGGTATGGCGCGGGCGGTGGAGCTTGCTGAAGAAACGCATCATGCCGATATTGCGAATATGCGGCGTTTGCGGGACAAATTACAAGACGGAATTTTACGGAAAATTCCTTATGTAGAAATCAACGGCGACGTCGCGGAACGGACGCCGAACACGTTGAACGTTGCGTGTCATTATGTCGAAGGCGAGGGAATTTTATTTCGGCTCGGCGACGCGGAAATATGCGCGTCGAGCGGTTCGGCATGCACGTCGGGTTCGTTGGAACCGTCGCACGTTTTAACCGCGATGCAAGTTCCGTTTACCGCCGTGCATGGTTCGGTGCGTTTCAGTTTGAGCCGTTATACAACCGATATGGAAATCGACAAAACGTTGGAAGTTTTTCCAGAAATTATCGCCAATTTACGCCGTCTTTCGCCATATTGGGATCAAACGGCAAACGCCCCGCGAACCGACGTTGTGATTCAAGCCCCGCCGAAAAGATGACAAATTTTTATTTTGTGATTTACGGAACAATCGTTTGCTTTTCAATGGGAGATTACAATGCGGCTAAATTTATAAATTCATCTATTTGTTTTTTTGTTAAAGACAATTCTTTTTCAAAAGTCAAATCTCTTAAAGTAACTTCAATTATTTCGTTACTGTGTGATGAGGTTGAAAAATATTTAACCGGCTTTTTAAGATTCTTTGCCAATATTATTTCAAACATGATGCCGTTCGCGATATCACCGAACACCCACAATTCATCACACGTTGAAATTAAATTTTTCTGCGATTGATTGAATGTTCCCGTTTGAACAAGGTTCTATCTTGTTTGATTTATCTGTGCAAGTTCTACCTGCGTTTCCTATTTCTTTTAATAAATCACTCATATTACGCAGTAAGAGTTTGCGTGTCGGAGGTATTAGACCTTTTCTCTAACCTTTTTGTATTGTCAATTCGTGGTTTGTGATAGCGCAGAGTAGAATTGTCCGAATGTCGTGTCTTTTCCGTCGATTTCGGTATCTCTCTTTTAAGATACGAAAATGTTTTAATCTTTCGGTTTACGTGTTCAATAGCGACTCGTTCTCTTGCTAATTGTCTATTATACGCTTTTTCCAATTCCAATAATTCCCCCTCTTTTGGTTTCTTAATTGGTATCTTACTTTTCGCGTGTAACTCTTTCTATTCCTTGGTATCCGCTATCTCCTTTTACCAAAATATTTTCCCCAATACTATCTCCAAAATCATCTTTGAACATTTGAAAATCATGTACTCTTCCCTCTGCTTGTGCAAGACAAATAATAGTCAAGGTCACGAGACAAATGACCAATTGAGTTTTAATGGTATGTTGTTTTTTCTTCCCGCTGTACCAATCTTTTTGTTTTTTTTAGGACGTTCCACCGGATGTTCGGTCACATCCACCGCCACTACGGGATA
>JAISZO010000422.1 GCA_031269105.1 Planctomycetaceae bacterium
ATATTTGTTGCGAGAACTTCGTTCCACTTCGCTATCCGATAAAGTTAGGTGGAGCAGGGAGGTCGTCCTTGACAAAATTTTAGAAAAATCTATTATTCGTATTATAAGGTTTTATGAAATTTTGTAAAGAGCTGTGTCGTTAGCGAAATGAGCATATTAACCGTCAACGTACCTCTGTCGTCGCCATTAGTCGGAAAATGCTTGCGGCTGTCGTGAAAATTGTGTAACGCCAACGACAATTGTTTTGTCTTGTTGGCGCACTGCATTCTTCTTGCCGCTTCCCGCGCGGCTTGAACTGCTGGCAAAAGTAACGCGATCAAAACGCCGATAATCGCAATCACAACCAAAAGTTCGACAAGCGTGAACGCTTTGCGAACAGAAGTTTTTTTCCCGAAACGGGCAGAAATGCACGCAATAATACGGGCAGAAAAGAGAGTTTCAACGCTTAAAATATGGCATTTTAACCAATCTACCCCCCCCGACTCATTCAGCCAAAATCCAAGTAAATCAAACGCCTTTTTCAACATCTTTTTCATCGTTGAAACTCCTTAATTTTTAAGTTTTTGGAAATTTTAAGCAAAATTCAACACGATTTTTTGCTCAAAATTTCATTGATTAGTTCCTAATGTACACCAAAATATTGAATCAAGCAAGAGGAATGTGGAGAATTTCGGAATTTTCTTGAAAAAAATTTCATGAGTCAAAGAGTAATGATTAAAATGAAAAAAATAATTATTTTAGCGAAAATAATACATCATTGACAAGCCCTCCAAAGTAATAAAATAAAAGGAAGAAATGATAACCTTACGACAGTCAGAAGTAAGAATAAGCGCCAGCAGTTTCAGGATTTTTTGTACGGTATAATTTTTGCGACGTCTTTGCGCTGTTCATGTTGTTTGGGAGAAAAAAATTTCATTCGCGGAGAAAAAGAGCGATTGGAAAGTTGTCTCAAAGATTAAACAATGCCGGAATCAATTACGGCAGATTTTTCAAAAGCGTTTGCCAATCAATCGTTTTGGGCGACGTATTAGATTGTTCAGAAATCGGGATACGCGGCGCGCTCGGAGAAAGCACAAGCAAAGAATCAACCGAAGAAGGCGCGACGGTTGCGGGCGGCGCTGTTGTTGAAACTATCGGCGGCGGGGTATAAACATTAAATCGTTCCGATGGAATTAAATCGGTCGTTTTAATCGCGTTATTTTCCGACGCCAAATTTTGTAATAGACTCGGTTGTAATAGATCAGAATCGGCGTCGTTTGAAATGTTAGGAAATCGATTGGAACTTCGCGGCAAGTTCTTCGACGATTCCGGTTTTGGCGCGAGCGTCGGAGGAATATCCGCCGGGTCATTGATTTCTGTAGATTTTTTGGTAATCGTTGTCCAAACGTCTTGCAATTTTCCTACCACGTTTTGCACGCCAGACGCTTTTTTCGCAAGCGTTTCAGCGTCGGAAATCTGCGTCAACGAACTTTCGGTTTGCGAATCCATCTGCTTTTGGAATCCCTCAAGATTCGCGTTGATCAATTCGTTGACGTCTTTGGGGAGTATCACTCGAGTTTGCCGCACAAGATTTGCCAAAATTTTTCCGCTTCGCGACTGAAGCGCCGTCACGCGGGTTTGTTCAGAAAGCATCACCGCAAAAAATGTAATAATCATGCCGATCATCACGCCTTTTAACGCTCCAAAAACGGCGCCGCATAATTTATCGTATTTTTTGACGCGAATCACGCTGATCATTTTCGCTAAACAATAATGTGCAATTCCAACAGCAATCGACGCGCCGACAAACGTAATCGTGATAGCGAGAACTTTGTTCCAAGGCGGATTCGCTTGCATCATCGGTTCCAGCGCCGGCGCGAACCGTGCGGATGCCCAAAAACTAGCGATGATCGCGGCAAGCGATGCAAGTTGCGAAATCATTCCTTTCATCCAGCCGCGCAGCGCCAACGCCCCGACAAGAATCAAAATAATGAAATCATAAACTTGCAAATTGGTCATGTTACGTTCCGATAGGTATTTGCTCAAAACATATTTTTCCGACAGGATTGACGCGATTAGCGCCGACAAATTGAGTTTCTTAAAAAGCAACCAACGAGCATTATACCTTTTCGTATCTCAACGCGAAAGAGCAGATTTTACCGGTTTCGTTCATAGCTACTGAGAACGAGTCGTTCCAGCGGACGTTTCATTCGCGCGAAGAACGGTTCTTCTTCCGGTCGAAGGGGCGCAACCAAAATGCTTCGAATTCCGGCAAGATTTGCCGCCAAAACATCGGCGAACACTTGATCGCCAATCAAAGCGGTCTGCAACGGCTCAAAATGTTCCTGTCGCATCGCTTTTTTGCATCCAAACGGCAACGGTTTGTAAGCGGGGGCGAGATATGGAAGTTTGAGCATGTCGGCAGTTTTGCGAATTCGATGTTGCCGACCATTCGATAAAAGACAAAATCGTATGCCGCAAGCGCTTTGTTGGTCAATCCAATCTGCAACTTCCGGCAAAATTTGCGGACTGCTGTAATACTTGAGCGTGCTGTCCACGTCGAGTAGAAGCGTCGAAAGTCCCTGTTCTTTGAGCCACTCGAAGGAAATTTCGACAATCGAACCAAAACGATAATGCGGATAAAAAAAATTCATAGAAAGTCGTTTGAATACCGTATGTAATAATTAATATTTCTTGTATCAATTTCCTTCATTTTTATTCGTAAAGAATGATTTTTGCAATAAAAACGAAACTCCAAAAACTTTTATTTTACCGCATAAACTACGATTTTTAACTACCCCCGATACGAAAAGTAGAATTTTTTGGCTTAAATAAGAGGGCAGTTCTAATAAGTTCAGTTTTTATAGAGGGTTTGATAGTTATGGGAAAGATATTATTTTTTCTCAAAAAGAGACGGGAATTTTGTCGTTTTGAATGTCGGAAATCGTTCCCGATATTCATCTCAACATTCCTCATTCCCCTCTTTTGTCATTCTACACGAACTCTTCGCATCAAACTCACCTATCGGCGCCTATTGTAAACAACATTCCGCATGCCCATCTGAAACGTCGCTCGCGTCTTACCGAAGCGTCCGTGACGCAATCGTCGCGGATAAATTTATAACGAACGTCCGCGTTCACGTAATTCTTATAACCAAAATAACTCGCATTGTTTTTTTTCGTCCAACGGGCGTCAACGTCTTTGTGGGATTTTTTGTGCGGATTTTAAGGATTCGGGAATCCCGCCTCTCTTGATTTGAGCGTTTTCCTCGCGACGATTGCGTTGCTTGGGAACTTCGACAAACGTTCCGTCAACAATACTACTTGCTTTGGCAATAAGACCTTTTCCGGCAAGCGCCTCTTGAAAGCGCTCGAACAACTTGCGTTCGACATTTGCGCAGTGAAGCTCTTCGCCGAAAAGCCAAATCGTGCGGGCGTCGGGAATTTTGTCGGCTCTTGTAAGACCGAGAAAATGTTGGAACGAAAGACGGTCGCGAATTTGCAATTCGGTTTGTTCGTCGGAAAGGTTGTAAAAATATTTGAGGACAAGAACTTTGCAGACGAGAACGTTATCGTAGGAATAAATAAAAGGAACGGACGGACTAAAAACTCTAAAAGATAATCATAAAGGACACTCTCAATCTTGTAAAGGAGGAGAGGAGGTTATTAGAACCGCTAATGATTGAGTATTTTGCAAACGGAATTTTTAGTATTTTTTTCGTGCGTTCCGTGTTCAAAAACCGAAATTTCAAGTGTGACGAGTAGAGAACAAGTTTCAGACATCGACGTCGGTATTGAAAATACAACTATCGATGTCTGAAATTTATAAAATTATCGAACAGGTTGCGTCACCGGTTGGGCAATTTCTCCCGAAGATTGTTGTTCGGGTTGCTGTTGCGGACTCGGTTGAATTGGCGTTTGAAACGGCGGAATAGCGGGCGTTTGAGGATTTGCATTAGCAGCCGTTTCTTCCGTTATTGCTTGTTGTAATGTTTCTTGCGACTGCTTGGGATTTTCAAAATCGAGAGTGATTTCTCCCGCTTGTTCGTCTTTAATCATCAAACCCGCAATACGATATTCGTTTCCATTTTTGCGGACGCCCCAAACCGTATCAAATTGATACATTTTGTCGACGTCTTTGCCGAATATCGTGACGAAAACGCCGTAATGGCTGACGTCGCCGGGCGTAATCGGTTGCGAGCCAGTAATTTGGCATTGCGTGTTATGAAAACCTTGATCCAAAGAAAACCCCGCTTTGGAATACGCCTGTTGAGCGGTCGGAGTCAACAGCGCAAACGCCGCTTCCCGATCCCGTTTTGCGGTCGCGTTGATAAATTGCTGAACGACTTTTTCATGAGGAAAAAGTTCCCGCGTTTTAACGGACGTTGTTTGTCCCGAAGGCGACGCTTCTTGATTTTCCGTAGGTTTTTCGGCGGATTTTTTGCCGCATCCTGTTAAAATCATTGTAAAAGCAAGTAAAATTCCCGACGTGAGAAAAATTTTTCGCATTTTTTTATTCTCCTAAATTCGCGTCTTGCGGCGGAATGATTAAAAACTTCCAGCGCCGCTCGTTTGTCGTAATTGTTTGATTTTCCATAAGTTACGCCGACATAAATTCAAAACTTTACGCCGCGCGTCCCGAACATTCGGCGAATCATCTTAAATTTCGGCGAATCAGTCAAGAGCAAAAAATCATTGTTGCGATTTTTTTCTCGTCCCTCTTGAGATTTTTCGGAAAATATGAGATGATAAAAATGTTATTTCTCAAAATTCATTATCAGCGCGAATCGACGAATGAAATTTTATTCGTAAAACGACATGAAAAATCACGAATACTTTGAAAATCTTATTCGTAAATTTTCGCGGATCATAATGATATTATGAGACGTTCAACTCAATTTTACAAACAACGTTTATGTTCTTGAAGGAGATTTACCAATGGCAGCGTTTCCCGAAATTTCAAAAATTAAATTTGAAGGCGTTCAATCTTCCAACCCGCTTGCGTTTCGGTTTTATAATCCCGACGAAGTTATCGCAGGCAAAACAATGAAAGATCATCTCCGTTTTAGCGCGGCGTATTGGCATACGCTTTGCGGCGACGGTAGCGATCCGTTTGGTTCCGGCACGCGATTTTATCCTTGGGACAACGGCTTGAGCGGTTTGGATCGTTCTATTAAACGAGTCGAAGTCTTTTTTGAATTTTGCGAAAAACTCGGCTCTCCGTATTATTGTTTCCATGACCGCGATGTGGCGGCGGAAGGTAAAACGCTTGCGGAATCGAACAAAAATCTCGACGCGATTGTCAAATTACTGAAAGAGCGCCAGCAGAAAACCGGCGTGAAACTTCTTTGGGGAACCGCCAATCTATTCGGCAATCCGCGATACATGCACGGAGCCGCGACAAGTAGCAACGCCGACGCTTTCGCTTACGCCGCCGCGCAGGTCAAAAAAGCGCTCGAAGTAACGCTCGAACTTGGCGGCGAGGGTTACACATTCTGGGGCGGACGCGAAGGGTATCAGTGTATTTGGAACGCCGATCTGAAACGCGAAGCGGATCATCTTGCCAAATTTATGCACATGGCGGTTGATTACGCGAAAGAAATCGGATTCCAGGGACAATTTTATTTTGAGCCGAAACCGAAAGAGCCGACGAAACATCAATATGATTTTGATTCGGCGGCGTGTATCAATTTCCTGCGGACGTATGGTCTTCAGGATTACGTCAAGATGAACATTGAAACGAATCATGCGACGCTTGCCGGACACACGGTCGAACACGAACTCGAATATGCCGCAAGTCAGGGATTTCTGGGATCGATTGACGCGAATACCGGCGACCTTCTTCTCGGTTGGGACACCGATCAATTTCCGACGAACGTGTATGAAACGACAAAAATTATGCTGGTTCTTTTAAAATACGGCGGATTTAAAACCGGCGGTCTCAATTTCGACGCGAAAGTGCGGCGTGAAAGTTTCGAGCCGGTTGATTTATTTTACGCGCACATCGGCGGGATGGACGCATTTGCCAAAGGACTTAAAATTGCCGCCGCGATTCAGGAATCGGGCGAGATTGCGAAGATGGTCAAAGATCGTTATAGTTCGTGGAATTCCGGCGTTGGCGCGGAAATCGAAGCGGGAAAACATTCGTTCAAAACGCTAGAAAAATACATTCTCGAAAAAGGAGAAGTCGCTCCGAACAAGAGCGGTCGTCAGGAACTTTTCGAGAATGTCGTCAACCGTTACACCTTTCCGCAATAATATAGGAAAAGCGGAGTTTGGGAGCGTGAAGATAATCGCGAGCGCGAAGTTCGCAAGGGCGGCGCTTGCCGTCGTCCTCATGCGGGAACAACAAAAGCTGATCAATACCGTAAACGGAATGACCGGCTTTTGTCGTTCACTTTACGCTATTCTTAATCCGATTGCATTCGTCAAGCAAAACAATCGTCGGTTGATAACGGTCGATTTCAGTTTCATCATAATTGGCGTAAGAGATGACGACAACCAAATCGCCGGGAAGTCCGCAACGCGCCGCCGGCCCGTTCAGCATGACAGTACGCGAACCGGACGGTGCGGGAATCGCATAAGTTACTAATCGAGCGCCGTTATTGATGTTCAGAACATGAACCTGCTCGCCGGAACAAATATCAGCCGCCTCAAGGAGTTCGGCGTCAATTGCAATACTTCCTTCATAATTCAAGTCAGCCGCCGTCAATGTTGCCCGATGTAATTTAGATTTCAACAAAATTCTTTGCATGAAAAAGAAAAAAATATAATCCGCAGATATTTTCGATGTTAATCAGCGAATAAAAATAAATGTTTTGTAATAAATCTCTCATTTCTTCCTCCGTTTTTTTGTCGGCAAACTCAAAGAGGAATGAAATTATTATTTTTAAATTATAACATTTTTTTGCAATTTGGAAGTAGCGACGGCGTTTTATTATCAGGATTGCAACGCCGGAATCCATGATTACAAAAAAACCTTGAGATAAAGAATCATCTCAAGGTTTTTCTTGTGAAGACAATTTTCTCACAAAACCATCTTCCACACCATGAAAAATATTCAAAAAGCGATTTTACGGTTTTCCCGAAGAAGGAGCTCCTACAGAAACCGGAGTGGACGGCGTATTATTGTCGTCGTCGCTTGCCGCAATCGCAGAAGTTGCAATCATACCGCCAACTGCTCCGAGCAACGCCAATCCGCCAAAGTTTCCATTACCGCCGCCAAATCTTGAACCAAATCCGCTATTGGGAAAATTTGAAGACGTTGGCGAAGCAACGTTAGGAGTTGCAGGATTATTAAGCGGACGATTGAGTTGAAGAGAATTCACTCTACTTTCGTCAATATAACGAAATGAACCATCCGACAAAAGAAGTTTCAAGGAATCAACCAAACCGATTGTCGTATTATCGCTCAATTGATTTGCGTTAATAGGCGTAGAACTAAATGAAAGTTCTATATTCCCAACCCGTAACGGATTTGACGGGTCTTGTGCGTAAATTTTGTAATCGCCGGTTGCGGCAACATTTTCAAATTCAAATTTACCGTCTTTATCTGTTGTTTTGCTAACAATCTCCGTTCCCTTAACGAGTTTGACTTCAACTCCAGGATATCCCTGAAATGAAGACGTATTCTGTATGGACTGTAAAACGACGCCCTTTACGGTCGCCGGAACTTCCGATGTTACATTCACGACTTTATATATTTCATAAAGCGCGTGATTTGTGAAATAGTATTGTTGTTGCTGGCTTGTTACCGATGGTTGTACGGATTGAGCGAACACCAACGGCGAAACGGCGAAAACGCCAACCGCCAACAATGAAACCAATGTTTGACGCATAATGAACCTTTCATTTATAATTGCCATTTTGCAGATGGCAAAACGTGAAACTCAAATTGCCCTTTTTTAATTTTGCTACTTTCAATTTTAATCATGCAGAGACGCGTCGTCAACTGCTAATATTAAAATTTTTGTATTTTGCAAAATCCATAACTAAAAACTAAAATTTGATTCTCTTGTACAAAAAATCCCATAATGAATGTTCTTCCATTGCTGGAAAATTTTCTGTCTCAATAATCAAAGCGACAAGGTTAGGAATATCTGTAATCCGATCTTTCACCTTCACAAAGTCTTTTAATGTACACACAATATATTTAGCGGCAACGACTTGCGATAAATTTAAAATATATTGTATATCCTTATCAGCGTAATGATAATGGTCGGGAAACGTTATAAACTTTTGAATCCGGCAATTGCAGGATTCCAATGTTTTTCGAAAACCATCAGGATTACCAATTCCGCAAAATCCTAAAATTTTTTTCTCTTTTATTTCTGAAAAATCTTTTTTTTCACCGGAACAAAAGAGAAGTTTTTTGGGGTTTTGGTCAATTTCTCCCCAAAAGACACGCGGGTTGATTTGAAAAATCTGTTCCCGAATATTGTTTCGTTTTACAACATCCGCCAAACCGGCACGAGTCAAAATCACCGCGTCCGCACGTTTGAGGGAAAAAATGCTTTCCCGTAAAAAGCCGCGAGGAATAATCCTATTGTAACCAAACGGATTAGTCGCGTCAATCAATAAAATCTCTAAATTCCGAAAAATTTTTCTGTATTGAAATCCGTCGTCCAATATCACAAGATCAATTTCCCGAAAATCTCTGCTGTTTTTATACTGGTCAAGTAGCGCCGCCGCCGCTGTAAATCGTTGTTTAGCAAATGCTTGCGGCACATTCGGCAATAACAATTTTAACTCTTTTGCCTCGTCGTTCCAACCGGTCGAATCAGCGCGATACCCCCGACTGACAATCGCCGGAAATTTTCCAGATTCCAAAAATTTTTTTGCCAGCCGCGCAACAAACGGCGTTTTTCCCGTCCCACCCATCGTTAAATTTCCAACGCTGACAACGGGAATCGGCAGTTTCTGAATTTTTCGCAACCCATTATCGTACAATAGATTACGAATTTCCATCGCCGCCGCGTAAGGAATTTCCATCGCCGATAAAATTCCCCGCCCGATTTTTGCGGAAAAATCGGTACGTTTCCCCGAAACAACGTCGAAATAAGTTTGGCGATCAAACGGCATTTTGTGTTACTCTCCCTGATAATCAATTTTTTCGGAAAACGAAAAATGAATCGGCAATTTGTCGTTCTTATTTCCAAAGTTACAACATCGAGTATGCGTCATAATTTTATATTCCGTCGCCACATAAAAGCGGAGATACTTGTTTAAAATATTCTGAATTGAAATTATTGACAATGATTTTGTTATTTTTATTGCTATTTTTCTTTTGTTTGATTTTGTTTCGACGTTGTTGCTTCTATCTTTTGCAAGTCTTGCAAACCCATTTCAATAGGAACGCGGTTTGCGTCTTTCCGGCGCGATGTGATAAATATACATGGAATAACCCGTCGTTGCAATTGGTCAATAATGTTGTTTGAGCGATACGAACGCTGAAGACAATGATCTTTTGTAAGCGTTTTGATTTCCGACAAACGGTAAAGCCCGGCGTCGCAACAAACAACGGATAAAATTTTTGCAAACAATAACATCGGAATTAATGCGGAATTGCCGTTCTCCAATTGGCTTTTGGGAACATCCTGCAATGTTACTGGTCGGTTCAAAGAATTCGTGTATAATGTTTTGGTCAAGTTTTCTTTGGACTTCGTTTTTATTAATAAGGAGAAAGAAGTCCTGAAAATATAACACGATTTTCATAAAATAATCTCCAAATGACAAAAATACAATCTCACAGTACGACAATTTTAACCGTGCGGCGCGGAAATACCGTTGCGATTGGCGGCGACGGGCAAGTGACGCTCGGCAATTCGGTGATGAAAGCGGACGCAAATAAAATCCGTAAACTCCTTGACGGCAAAGTGATCACCGGTTTTGCCGGATCGACTGCCGACGCTTTTGCTCTGTTGGAACGTTTCGAGGCAAAATTGAAAGATTATCCTTCGAATGTCGCCCGCGCCGCTACGGAACTCGCAAAAGAATGGCGAACCGACCGGATTTTGCGAAAACTGGAAGCCATGATGATTGTCGTCGATACGAAACAAACGTTTCTGTTGACCGGAAACGGCGACGTGATTCAACCGACAGACGGCGTGTTGGCAATCGGATCGGGCGGAAATTATGCGATGGCGGCGGCAAAAGCGCTCGTCCAAAAAACCGACCTGTCTTCAGGCGAAATTGTGCGGACGTCCTTGTTCATCGCTTCGGAAATCGACATTTATACAAACAACAACATTGTACTAGAGGAACTGAAATGCGCGAATTAACGCCGCGTCAAATTGTTACAGAATTGGATCGATTTATCGTCGGGCAGAATGCCGCGAAAAGATCGGTAGCAATCGCCGTGCGCAACCGGTGGCGAAGGCAGCACGTTGATCCTGCGATTCAATCGGAAATCGCCCCGAAAAATATCTTGATGATTGGTCCCACCGGAGTCGGAAAAACGGAAATCGCACGGCGGTTGGCGACCTTGACCGGTGCGCCGTTCCTCAAAGTGGAAGCGACGAAATATACGGAAGTTGGATATTACGGACGGGACGTCGAAAGTATGGTGCGCGAGTTGGTCGAAAACGCGATTGGACTGGTGCGAGCCAAAGAACGCGCCAAAATTCAAGAAGAAGCGGAAAAACGAACCGAAGAAAGACTGATTGATTTATTGGCGGAAATTACGGAAGAAAAAAACAAAGAAACTTCGACGCCAACCGCGTCTTGTCAAGACGAAAAACCGGAGGAAACGTCAACGTCTCCTGAAAACGATTTTCTGACGCAATTTTCTACGCAACTCGGAAAAATCCTCCCGCCGGGCGTTATGAGCGGAACCTTGACGTTCCCCGCGTTTCCTCAACAACCGCCCAGAGAAAAAGAACCAGAAGAATCGGCGGAAAAAAAGGAGAAAAAAGAAGAAATTCTCGAGGAAATACGCGGTTTACTTCGCGCCGGCGAGTTAGAAAATGAAAAAGTGACGGTTTTCATGGAAGCCAAAGGAAACGGAATGCCAATGATGATGGGAATTGGCGGCGATTTGGATAATTTGCAAGATATGATTGAAAAAATTATGCCAAAACGTTCTCAAAATCGGGAAATGTCCGTTCGCGAGGCGAGAACGGTGATCTTTGAACAAGAATCGGAGAAACTGATTAACAAAGAAAAAGTCGACACCGAGGCGGTGGAATTGGCGGAAAATTTCGGCATTATTTTCATTGATGAAATCGACAAAGTGGTTGCCGGCGAAAAAACGAGCGGCGCCGACGTTTCGCGTCAGGGAGTTCAACGCGATCTCCTACCGATTGTCGAAGGCACGACAGTACAAACCCGTTACGGCTATGTGAAAACCGATCACATTCTTTTTATTGCCGCGGGAGCGTTTCACAAATCCCGTCCCAGCGATTTAATGCCTGAATTGCAAGGACGGTTTCCGATTCGCGTCGAATTGCAAGATTTGACGCAAGAAGATTTTGTAAGAATATTGACGGAGCCGAAGGGGGCGCTGACAACGCAATATATTGAATTGCTAAAAACGGAAGGAATCAAGTTATCGTTCCAAAAAGACGCGATTGAGAAGTTAGCGGCTTATGCGTTTGAAGTTAATCAAACGTCGCAAAACATTGGGGCGAGGCGGCTTGCAACGATCATGGAACGGTTGTTAGAGGAACTGAGCTTTGACGCCCCCGACATGAATCGCGGAGACGAAGAAACCGTCATTGACGCGGCGTATGTCGTGCAACGTTTGGAAGTCGTCGCTCAAGACGAAGATATGAGCCGGTTTATTTTGTAACGCCGGCGAAATAGAACATTAAAATGTCGTCGCTTGTTGGATTTGTTTTTCCGCCGCAGTTTTTCGATACAATTCGGCGTGGCGGGAAATCATTTGTTCTCGCGTAAAATGTTCGGCGATACGTTGTTTTGCCGCTTGTCCTAATTGGGCGAGTTTTGCCGGATCGCCGAATAAAAGCGTTGTCCGTTTGACCAAATCACGGGAACGCCGTCGAAAATCGCCGCCGTGTTCCGGCGTGAGAAATCCGGTAACGCCGTCGAGGACAAGATCGCGGTTGCCCGGAATGTCGGACGCAATCACCGGCGTTCCGTAACTCATCGCTTCCAGGATCGAATTGGATTGACCTTCGTACTCGCTCGTACTCCACAGCATATCCAAATACGGCAGAAAACGCGGCACGTCGCTACGGCGTCCCAAAAAATGAACGCGATCTTTAATGCGCACGACGTCACGGTATCGAATCAATTCTTCGCGTTGCGGACCATCGCCGATGATGAGAAGATGAAAATCTTCGCCCGCAAATTTCAGCATATCCGCCGCCCAAATCGCTTCTTTAATCCGTTTCTGGGGCCAAAGCCGCGCGACCATGCCGATCAAATACCGACTCGGCAGAATCTGCAATTCCCGAAACAACGTTTTGCGGGACGCCGCGTCGGGAGCGGGGAAATCCGATTGAGGGTTCGGCAATGTTACGGCGTTGGGAATGACGACAAATTTTTCCGCAGGAAGTCCGTGTTCCTGATAAAAATTCACTACGCCAAAACTATTCGTGACGATGGCGTCGGTTTTTTTTGCAAGATAGCGGTCAATGAGAAAATGCCCGACGCTTTTCCAGGAATCGACGCAGCGTTCGCCGGCGAAAATCGCCGGAACGCGGCACGCAATCGCCGCCGCTCGTCCGTAAGAATTGCCCGCGAACAACCACGTATGAACGACGTCGGGGCGAATTTTGCGAATCAAACGTTTCAAACGCCAATACGCAAACGGATCGACTTTCAGCGACTTGTTGACGAGAGTATAAGGAATGCCCGCCGCGTCGAGTTGTACCGCCAACGGTCCGGTTCGCGTTAAAACGGCGACATGCACGTCAAATTCTTCGCGCGGCAATCCTGCGGCAAGCAGCGTCATTTGCTTTTCCGCTCCGCTTTGATCGAGTGTCGGAATGATTTGAAGGATTTTTAGCATGGAATGAAATAATAGGAAACTCGCCTCGAAATGGAACCGCGTCTCGACAGAAAAACGCGACGTTTACCGCGAATTACGTTAGGGCTGACATTATGATTACGATAGAACGCAGACCATGACCTTGAGGAAATAGACTATTATACTTTGTTTCGCGGAAGAGACAAGAAAGTGAAAAGTTACAGGAAGGTTACAGGTACCAGGAGCCAGATATACTCATTTCGCTAACGACCCCGTTCTTTACAAAGTTTCATAAAACCTTATAATACGAATAATAGATTTTTCTAAAATTTTGTCAAGGACGACCTCACTGCTCCACCTCACTTTATCGGATAGCGAAGTGGAACGAAGTTCTCGCAACAAATATTCACTCCTTGCTCCGCACCCGTTGTCTCGCCATCCTTAGGCTCGGTACTGGCGCAACACGCCAAGCCGTTATCAAA
>JAISZO010000018.1 GCA_031269105.1 Planctomycetaceae bacterium
CAAAGATTACGAACGAAACACCGATTCCGCAAAAGCAATGATACATATTGCCATGTCAAGCCGTATGCTAAATCAACTCGAAAAAACAAATTTGACCGGTTAAAGACTTACTCTTAGAATTCGGTTTTGATTTTTATGATACGAAATTCGTTAAGAGAAAATTAAATGATTCTGAAATGAGAATGTGTTATCATGTAATACAATTTTATGTCAAAAAGTACACGGCATATTTCGCCCCGAAGGGACGATTTGAATGAATATGTACTTTGAAATAAAAACCGAATTTTAAAGTAAAAAAGTATAATTGTCAGAATGAATGGCAGTTGCCCGATCTTTTCAAAATATAAACAAGGTGATAATCATGTGTCTTGTATGTTATCTTTCAACAGACCGTGAAATTAAAAACATTCCATTTGACGAAAACAATCCGAAATTTAATATTACTCGTACCGATGAACGCTTTTCGTGTTTTACGAAAAAATTTGTTTATTATTGCGGTTCTCATACAAAATGCGGATGCGGTTTCGGATACATGGGAATTACGGAAGAATTATTGAAACAAACAGAACAGGAATTACTTAAAGGGAACTTATCTTCAGAAACTGAAATGCAATGGTGGAATCATAGTCATCCGCCGCTGGAAACGCTTGATGAATTTCAGAATGTCGCCAAAGAAATACTCGCGGCTCATAAAGACAATAATGATTTGTGCCGATTGATTGAAAAAACAGTCAGCGTCGGATTTCCCTGCGAATTGACGATATGTTGGAATGGTAATGAAAATAACCCTATTCAGGGAGAGTATGATATTGACATTTTTCGTGAAAAAATATTGATTGATTTTGAAACGGCATACAGTACCGGAACGGATAAGATACTTTTCTACACAATTCATTCATCGCAAAATAATAATCAGCAAACATGAAAATTTTTCTTCCCAAGAAAAAACAGGACGTCGCCGACAAATGCAATCCGTCCAAACACTGCGTTTTGCGTTTTGCGTTCTGCGCTTTATTTTTTACCTTTTACTCTTTGCTTTTTATTTCCCTTTTCTGCGGTTGCGCCGGTTATCAGATCGGAACGGATAAACTTTACAATCAGGAAATCAAAACGGTTTACGTTCCGATGTTCGAGAATAACGCTTACCGCCGCAATCTTGGCGAGCGTCTTACCGAAGCGGTGGTGCGGAAAATCGAACAGCGCACGCCGTATAAAGTGGTGCATCGCAAAACGGCGGACAGTATATTGACCGGCAAATTGAGCAGCGAGCGGCAAACCGTTACGCTGACCGACGATTACGCGGGAACGCGTCAGAAGAAAGTCGAATTTGCCGTACTCGTACAATGGAAAGACCGGCGCGGAAATACGCTTCGCACGATGAGTCCGATTCTCTGGAACAACGCCGACGTCGATATTACCGTCGGTTCCGATATGGTCGCCGAAATGGGACACTCTTACGCCACCGCCTCGCAAGACGCTATTGAAAAAACCGCCGACCAAATTGTCGATATGATGCAGACGCCTTGGTGAACGACGAGAAAACTTTGTAAAACGGAGATCGGAAATTCCGTTTTTTATGTTATAATGAATCCTCTTTTGTATTGTCGTTTATTTTTCAAGGGGTTTCGTGTCGGATAATCAAAATCGCGGGAATGTTTGAGGCGTTTATCGACGGGATAAAACGTTTTTTTCGTTCCGGCAAAAGAAAAGAATAGAGAGAAAAATTCTTGCATGACGACGCCGCAGATTGTAATTACGTTTGACGGTCGGGGAAGCCGACAGTATTTGCCCGGCGAAACGCTTGCCGGAAGTTATCGTTTTGAGTCGATAGGCGGCGAAACGATTCAGGCGGTCGAGGTTGACGTTCTTTGGTTTACCGAAGGAAAAGGGACGGAAGATTTTGGCGTGCATGACCATTGGCGGCGTTCCGCCGACGCTGGAGACTGGATTGATCCGAGACGTCCGGGACGTTTCAGTACAAAGTTGCCGCGAAGCCCGCTCAGTTATCACGGTATTATTGTTAAAGTGCATTGGTGTGTTCGCGTCCGCGTCTTTTTGGAAAGCGGTCGGGAAATCGCGGACGAACTCCCATTCACGTTCGGCAACCTTCCCGATGTACGGACGCTCAAAACATAAGAAATTTTTCGGAGGAACAAACGAAATCATGGAAAATATGAGAAATTTCTGAATACAATTTTCCGTTTATTTTTTATTTTCTCGCATTTTGCGTTTTAAATTCTTCTCGTAAAAAGTCGCAATTTTTCTATTTTAACACGCCGCGCTTTTGGCAAAAAGAAAATTTTGAAAAAATTTTTTGGTTTTGATTGTCCAACATTTTTCTAATTTCTAGAAAACCGGCGAAAATTTTTTGAAAAAATTCACGAAAACTTGAGAAATTCTTAAAAAAACGCTTAAATCGCTTGGCAAACATCAAAATTTTGTTTAAAATAAATTCTCGTTTAATCGGAATTTTCGCTAATACCAGTAATAATCTTTTTTCAATAAGATAAGAAATGATGACGTCAAATTTTTCTCTTGGGCGAAATTCGATTTCATCAAATTTTTGCGAGTTTTACCATGTTTGAAAAAAAACAAGACGACATTGACGCTATCCATTTCGGTTTTTCGCCGCAACAAATTGTTCTGATTATCGCGGCTTTCTTGATTGGTTTTGCTTCTGCGATTACATTTAAAGTCGTATTAGAACGCGGATTCGGACCGACGCACGCTGTTGCGTCGCAAAATTCTCAAGCGGAACGGCGATAGAGACGCAATAAATCGCGTTCCTACAAAAAAATGCGGCGCTTCATTTGCCGCGATCGTTATGTTGCCGCTTGCTATAATCACGCAATCTCGCGAACAGAATGAAATTTTTCACCGTCGTTTGGGAATTCAAACAAATGAGATTTTCTCTGTTTTAGTAAGTTTTTCACGCGCAAAACTAATGTTGACAGCATATTGAGAATCAGTAAGATACAAAACGATAAAAGGTTGCGAAATCCCAAAGCTGTCAGCGGTTTTCGCAGTGTGATTAACATGTAAAACTGAAGGAGATGACCTAATGGCCGTCGTTGTTGATGCGAGTGCATGCACTGGTTGCGGTGCGTGCGTAGAAATTTGTCCTTGCGAAGCCCTTGCTGTTCCCGACGCCGCGTGCGTAGTGGACGAAGGCGCTTGCGCCGATTGCGGCGCTTGTATCGGCGAGTGTCCGGTCGGAGCGTTGACATTGTAATCGACTCCAATCGCAATCCATTTTTTCACCGCCGGATAAAACGTTGCGGTGAAAAATGGTTTTTCAAAAATTCTTGAAATTTCTAAAAAGCAAAAGTCTTTGCAAACGGAATCCGGTGAGAATAAACCGACTCTCTTGCGGAATGAAAGATAGGAGACATTTTTTCCTATTGACAAACCGATAAAACAAATTAATATTAAAAGAAAATGGTATTGTGCGTTCGATGTTCGCTATTTTTAACGAAAAATTAAAATGTCAACGATTTCCTTGTTCAACTTTTATTTTGGCTTTTATCGGTTTTATTGGCAATTGCTCAATAACGCTCCGGTCATGCTGTGTTGATACAAGGAAAATAAGGCGCGAACCTTAAAAAACAGACAACATAATCCCAAAGCCGCGAGCGAATCATGCTTGCGGCTTTTTTATTGGAATGATTGCACATAAAGAAAGAACAATAATGGACTTGAAACCGCTTGCCTTGCGTGAAAAAGATACTCCTATTATTATTGCCGGTCCGTGCAGCGCGGAAACGGAAGAGCAGGTTTTGCAGACGGCGCTCGAAATTGCCGCGTCGGGCGTGAAATTGTTCCGCGCCGGAATTTGGAAACCGCGAACCAAACCGGGAAGTTTTGAAGGAGTCGGCGCGGCAGGTTTGGCGTGGCTGAAACGAGTTCAAAAAGAAACCGGCATGGCGGTTGCAACCGAAGTTGCGACCCAATCGCATGTCGCCGAAGCGTTAGCGGCGGGCGTGGACGTGCTGTGGATTGGAGCGAGGACGACGGTCAATCCGTTTGCGGTTCAGGAAATTGCCGATTCGTTGCAAGGAACGGATATTCCGGTTCTCGTCAAAAATCCGGTGAATCCCGATATTGAACTTTGGATCGGCGCTATTCAACGATTGTATCGCGCGGGTGTGCGGCGAATCGGAGCGGTGCATCGCGGATTCTGTTCGCATGAAAAATCCGCTTATCGAAACGTTCCGCTTTGGCAGATTCCATTGGAATTACGGCGGCAGATTTCAAATTTACCGATTTTTTGCGATCCAAGTCATATAGGCGGTAGGCGAAATCTTATCGCGCCGCTTTCGCAACAAGCGCTTGATTTGAATTTCGACGGCTTACTTATCGAAACGCATTGCCAACCGGAAACCGCGTGGAGCGACGCCGATCAGCAAATTACGCCGGAAGCGCTTTGTCAATTGATTCGTCAACTGACGAACAAAAACAAGAACGACGAGATTGTCAGACATATTCATACGCTTTTGTCGGAGCAAAATACGTGCGAAACGGAACGGATTTCGCAATTTTCCCAACACGCTCCTCATCATCTTTCCGACCTTTGCCGTCAAATCCAATGTATCGACGAAAAACTCATGTGGTTGCTTTATGAACGTATGAAAATTTCCTGCGAATTGACGATTCATAAGAATTGACGTTTGGGCGTCTCTGCCCGCCGATTGGAATTTGAAAAAAGTTACAGGTTACAGGAGCCAGATACCAGGTTCCAGAAAAAGAGCGGGAAGCGTAAGCGAGCGAGGCGGAAATTTTCACCACGAAGCCGCGAAGATTTCACAAAGGATTTTAAAGTGGGGCAAATGACTGTTTTAATCACCGAGCTAAAAATTCCGTTTGCGAAACTTTTCACTTTTCGTTTTTAACTTTTAACTCCCATGAAGCGCCCCGTCGGTGGCGATCCTCCAACGGAGAGGAACTGCGATTCCTACGGCAGGCGGGAACGAAACGAAGTGAAAAGGCGACAGTCGCGGCGGCTTTTCAGCGGCTTTGCGAATTTTCTTACGCCCTTGCTTTAAGCTGATAAACATACGCCAAAATTTCCGCGACGGCGGCGAAATGTTCGGCGGGAATTTGTTGGTTGACTTCGACATAGCGGAACAACGCTTGCGCAAGCGGTTTTCGTTCGAGAATCGGGACGCCGTGTTCGAGCGCGATTTGACGGATGCGTTTTGCAATGACGCCCGCGCCTTTCGCTACGACGATTGGCGCCGCCATCGTGTCGGCGTCGTATTTGAGAGCGACTGCCAGATGCGTCGGGTTTGTCACAACGACGTCCGCCTGCGGAACGGTTTGCGACATTCGGTTTTGCGCCATTTCCCGCTGAATCTGCCGCCGTTTACTGACAAGTTGCGGATCGCCCATCATTTCTTTGATTTCATCTCGCATTTCCTGCGCCGTCATGCGAAGGTCTTGCTCGTATTTCCATTTCTGATAAGCGTAATCCAAGATCGCCAAAATCACAAGACAAATCGCAACTTTCAACGAAACGGACAACAAAAGATTCAGAGTATAAACGGCGATTTCGCTTTCGGAATTTTCGATAAGATTGAGAATCGTTATCAATTCGTTCTTCAACGCAAAATAAGCGACCGCCGCGCAAATGGCGATTTTGATTAACCCGAAGACAAGCCGCATGAAACTTTGCAGCGAAAACATTCGGGTAAAACCTTGAATCGGATTGATTTTCTGAAAATCAAACGTCAATTTATTCGGAAGAAAAAGCCATCCAACCTGCATATAATTGACCGCGATTGCCGTAACGACCAAAAGCGCCATAAAAATTCCGACCGGCACAAGAATCAAAAACGTTGCGTGAAAAAGATGCGGAATTATCCTATCGAAATCGGCTTCGAGCCACGCTTCCTCGCCGAGCGTTTGGCGGGCGTAATCGGTCAGCGTCTTGACAATTTGCCGACCGATTGTCGTCAGCAAAATAATCGACGCAAGCAGTACGACCGCAGACGCAAGGTCTTGGCTTCGCGCCACTTGTCCTTCCTCGCGCGCTTTATTTCGCCGCCGCTCGGTGGGTTCATGTTGTTTGTCGCCGCTTTGTTCCGCCATTTGGATCGCAACAGGTTAAATGAGCGTTAAAATTTGTAAAAGAAAGAACCGGATTGTATTATTTTTTTCCGTTTTGTACAATAGAGGTTTTGTCCGGCGATTGAAGAGCCGTATTTGACGTTTTGCAAACGCCTCTTTTCGGCGTCTCGTCGTCTTTTGCAAATTTTCCTTTGCAATAAAATTTTAGAGAGATCATGGAAAATAAAGAAAACAATTCTTCTCAAAAGACGCCCGATAAGAAACAATCGCGTCGGGGCGTGCGGGTTATTACTTGGAAAATGCGGGCGTGGTATTCGGTTTGCAAGTTTTTCGTGCAGATTATTATGCTTCTTGTCTTTCGTTTACGGACTTACGGCGTTAAGCATACGGAGATTCGGGGCGGCGCTTTGATTGTTTCTAATCATCAAAGTTATCTCGATCCACTGGCGATTGGCGCGAGGATCCGCGGCAAAATCAATTATCTGGCGCGAAAAGGTTTATTTCGATTCAAGCCGTTTGCCCAATTGATTGAGTCGTTTGACGCCATTCCGCTGGATCAGGAAGGAATCGGTTATGAAGGAATTAAGGAAACGTTCAAGCGATTGAAAAACGGCGAGCGGGTTCTCATTTTCCCGGAAGGGGCGCGGACGTTGGATGAAAACGGCGAAATCATGCCGTTTAAGCGAGGCGTTATGTCGTTGGCGGTTCGGGCGAAATCGGCGATTATTCCGGCGGCGATTGCCGGAGCGTTTGAGACATGGCCTCGTTATCAAAAATTTCCTCATTTATTTCCCGACCGCAAAAACGCCATTCGCGTCATTTTCAGCGAGCCGATTCCTTACGAACAAGCCGCCGCAATGCCCGAAGACGAACTTCACGAATACGTCGAAAAGCGAGTGAGAGAATTATACGAGCAAATCCGGCGCTTTTAATTCGCTGATCTTCTATCCATAAATATCCCCATTTTTTGACGGGAAATGAGTTATCATTTCAGAAATTTCATTTTTAAAAACTAAAATTTCAAAAAGGAGAAAATGATGCAAAAGAATTTTTGCAAATTGATGATTGCGGCAATTATTTTTGTTGCCGTTTCGTTTTTTAACGTTGTCGCTGTAACAGCGCAAATTTCAAAACTGAATCCGATTACGAATCCATCGTTGGAGGAGTTGCGGAAAAATTTCAAAAATCCGCATCGGGATTTCAGTACAGGTCCACTTTGGACTTGGAATGACCGTTTGACCGACGAATAAGTTCGCGGCACGTTACGCGATCTTGCCGATCAGCATGTTCGTCAAGTTTGGGTTCATCCGCGTCCGGGTTTGATGACGCCGTATCTTTCCGACGAATGGTTTGCACGTTGGAAAACCGCGTTGGACGAAGCGGAAAAAATCGACATGAACGTTTGGATTTACGACGAAAATTCGTATCCAAGCGGATTCGCCGGCGGTTTTGTTCCCGAAGCGTTGCCGGATTCACGCGGAATGGGTTTGAAATTTGAGGAAGTTGAAACACTCGATCAATTGGATAAAAATATCTGGTACGTTTTTTGTCCGCAAGAAAATCGTCAGAACGATAACATTGCGTATAAAAATATCACTGCCGAATCCAAAACTGCCGGTAAACTTGAACCGTTGCCCAACGGACAAAAATATCTGCTAGGAAAAATTCATTATGCGCCGCAAAATGGTTGGTTTGGTGGAAAATGGTATATTGATCTTTTGAAGAAGGGCGTTACGGAAAAGTTTTTTGAGATAACATTGGATGCGTACAAAAATGTTCCCGAAATTCAAAAAGAATTTGGCAAACGAGTTCCCGGAATTTTTACCGACGAACCTTATCCTGCCGGCGCAACAGTTGGAACGTATGTTACCTGGAATGACGAAATACCGGAATTATTTGAGAAACGTTTTGGTTATTCGCTAATCGATCATTTGCCGTCGTTGTCAAAAAATATTAGCGATTGGAAAAAAATCCGACACAATTATCATCAATTGATTCTTGATTTATTTATTGAACGTTGGGCGAAACCATATTTTGAACGTTGCGAAAAGTATGGTTTGGAATTTACGGGACATTATTGCGAGAATCGTTGGTCTAAGACGGCGAATTGTCCTGTTTACATGGCAATGCACGTTTGGCGTCAACGTCCGGCGATTGACTTGTTGACGAATAATTATAACGATCAATCGCCGGTATCCGTTCACGGCGTTTACGTCGCGAAGTTTGAAAATTGACGTTGTTGAAATGATAAAAATGGTGTAAAACATAATTCATGGACGGCAAGGACAGGATCATCGCCCAACTGCAAAGCGAAAACACGGCGCTGAAAGAGCTGGTCAAGCAACTTCAGGAACGCATCGCCGTGCTCGAAAAGAATTCGTCGAATTCCTCCAAGCCGCCCTCCTCCGATATCGTCAAACCGCCGAAAGCCGTCAATTTACGAACTTGATAATTCGCCAAGCCGCACTCGCCTTTCGTGCGATGAAAACTTTCTTCGATACGATATGCGTATCCGTTCACGGCGTTTACGCCGCGAAGTTTGAAAATTGACATTGTTGAAATGCTAAAAAAGGTGTAAAATATGATTCATGGACGG
>JAISZO010000053.1 GCA_031269105.1 Planctomycetaceae bacterium
TCTGAATTTGAAAAATCGCGGTTCCAATATGTTGCCCGCAACAATTCGCTGCCGACAATTTTCTTGTCAAGAAATTCGGTAATGAGCCGATTATTGCGTTCAAAATAATTTTCCGTCCATTCAATCGGTTTTGTGCCGGGCAAGTGTTGCGCCGACGCCGATACCGGCGCAACAACAAAAACCAGAATTATTGTTGCCCTAATCATGGTGCGGCAAAATTGATTCATTAAATGACATTTCATATTTTATTAAATTTAGTTAAAGGTTAAATTTTGTCGGAAGTAAAAAATCGTGTACCCAATCAATGATCACAAACGCCCGTAAATTAATTTTCGATTGAGCAAACGATGATGTTGTCGAAGATCGTGTTACATTGGAAGGTTCTCATACCGATTTTTCCTATCAAGATTGGCGAATCGCTGTCGACGCAGTTTATTCGTAACCCGTTTTCTTTGTCTGCGGATTCGTGCATTCGGTTAAACCAGACACGAAATTGATTGCCCTTGAGCATACAATTCACGAGCAACGCTTTCATTGAAACCATCACGCGATAGATCGGATACTTCTGGAAGAAATAAAGGATGAGATAACATCAACGAATTGTAAAAAAATAAAAAAGAAAGAAAAGACCAATTTTCAAAATTCCACTGACATATTCTTTGTACCTGAATTTTCGGTTTTTATTTTTTGTTATGATTACCGAATTTGTTGAATTTTACGTAGGGACGCACTGCCGTGCGTCCCTACAAAAGCGTCGTGCGTCCCTACAAAAACCGAATTTTCAATTTTTTTTGCCCGTTAGGGCATTTATATCAATAGAAATCATTGCAATAAAAATCAAATTAGTCCGTAGGACTTTAACAAAATGCAGATTAAAACCCTACGGGTTAAATTGTCGTGCGGACAAAATTTTTTCTATTGATATTGAAGCCCTAAAGGGCAAAGACAATTCCGAAAATAACACGGATAGAATTAACAAATTAGAAAATTTATTTATTTTGTCCACAAATTTACACGAATTATCACTAATTTTTTTTGTGATAATTAGTGAAAATTCGTGGACAAAAAAACGATATGAAATAAATCTCCGTGTTTCCTTTTCGTGTTTTTTGTGTTAGAATTTTGGAGACGAAAATGTAAATGAATAGTTGCAATTATTCATTTGCACTTTCACAATGATTTTGAATTTACCATTGGTGAATTTCTAATAACCAAGTTAACGGCAGGCTTTGTCCCGCGTTTTGTGCATAAAATCCAACAGCGCGGGGTAAGCCAACGCCGTTAATTCGCGGTGAATTTTGAATTTTTAGAAGTTCCCATTGTCAACCTTATTTCCCAACCCTGTAACCTGCCGAAAAAATTTTTTATTTGGTAACGGTTACTAAAAATTTTTTTATTTTGGAGACCAACCATGAAAACTAAAATTAGTTTTTGTATTGTGTGCGTTATGCTGTTTGGTTATTTTTTAACCCAGACGGAAATCCGATCTGCTGAACCGGCAAAAAAGAATGTGGAAGTAACTATTTTGTCCGATAGCGACGACGATGGTTTTGAACCGTATCGGGCAATGGACGGCAACAAACAAACGATGTGGCACTCCGAATGGCGAGTTGCCGCTCCGAAATTGCCGCATACTTTGACTGTTGATTTGCAGGAGATTCGGGCAATCAAAGGTTTTGTTTTAACGTCGCGGAATGACGGTTTCAACGGCGATGTAAAAAATTATGAAATTTTTGTAACGAATAATATTAATGTTTTCGGCGAACCGGTTGCGGTTGGCGAATTTGCTAAAGCCAATTCGCCGAATAACAAAACGCCGAATCGGGTTGAATTTCCCAATCCGAAAAAAGGACGTTATTTTATTTTGAAAGTAATTTCCAACCATTGCGGCGGTCCCTACGCTTCGGTTGCCGAACTCGAATTGCTCTGCGATTCCGCAACGTTTAACGCAAAAAAAATCACGAAATCCGAAACAACACGCAAAAATTTCGGCGACGCCGATACAGAACAGATCAACGAATTTTTACAGCTGACACAAAATATCAAAGAAAAAGCGAAATTTGATAAAGTTGCAGCTGAAACGTTTTTGCCGGATTCGTTGATTCTTGACGGAGATCGTGATCCGGTTGATGTTGTTCTTCGCCGAACGGTTGCGCTTCTTGCTGATTTGAAAACGCTCGAGGCTTCGCCCGATTTTAGCGGTTACGAAAAAACGTTGACCGCGTTAAAAAATGAAGCCGAAAAAATTTCTGTTGAACAGAAAAAACAACGCATTGAGTTGTTCGTTAAAATTACGGCATTGCGGCGGCAAATTGCGTTTTCCAATCCGTTACTCAATTTCAATGAATTATTGTTCGTAAAAAAACACCGCGCAACATACAATCACATGTGCGACCAATATTACGGCGTCAACTTGCCGTCCGGCGGCGGAATTTTTGTCCTTTCTAATCCGTTTGGTAAAGACGGCAAAAAACCGGAAGTCCGCAATTTGCTTGAAAATTCTGTTGTTCAATCGGGTCGGCTTGGTGGAAAAAAACTTGTAACCGGTTCGTTTCTTTCGCCGGATATTTCATTTGACGCACGAAAATTAGCGTTTGCCTACGTCGAATGTGCCGGCGATAAAGCACAACGTTTTCACACCGATCCAAGCAAAGGACATTGGCATGAAGGACGATGTTTTCACGTGTTTACGTGCAATATTGACGGCAGTGATTTACGGCAAATCACCGATGGAACGTGGAACGATTTTGATCCGTGTTGGTTGCCGAATGGTCGAATGGCGTTTATCACGGAGCGGCGCGGCGGTTATCTTCGATGCGGTCGTGAGTGTCCGACTTACACGTTGTTTGATATGAATCCCGACGGTTCGCAAATCCGTTGTTTGAGTTATCACGAAACGAATGAATGGCATCCGAGCGTTACGCATGACGGGCGAATTTTGTACACTCGCTGGGATTATCCTGATCGTCATGGTTGTACAGCTCATCATCCTTGGATTACCACATTGGACGGGCGTGATTCACGGCACGTTCATGGCAATTTTTCACCGCGCAATAAACGTGCGGATATGGAACTTGATTGCCGAATGATTCCTGATTCGCCAAAATTTATTGCAACAGCTGCGCCGCATCACGGACAAGCTTACGGTTCGTTGATTCTTGTTGATCCGCGAGTTGAAGATGATGACGCGATGGCACCGGTGAAGCGTCTGACGCCGGAAGTTGCGTTTCCAGAAAGTCAGGGCGGCGCGCAAGTTTACGGGACGCCGTTTCCGCTTTCAGAAAAATATTATCTTGCGGTTGCCGATTTTTCGATGAATGCGGGCAAAGGAGCGGAATGGCATAACAGAAATCATACTCGCGGCGATTACGGAATTTATCTTGCGGATGCTTTTGGTAACAAGGAATTGATTTATCATGATGCGGAAATTGGCTGCAATTCTCCGATCCCGATTTTGTCCAAACCGACGCCGTCTGCTCCGCCGCAAAAAATTTCCGCCGACATTGAGCCGCAACCTTATCTTACTCCGCTTCGGGACAAAAATAATTTGTTACCGAAATTGTCGGAAGGAACGGTTTCGATTGTCAATGTTTATCAGGCGTTGCGTCCGTTTCCAAAAGATACGAAACTCAAGGAATTACGTGTTATTCAACTGATTCCGATGTCCGTTCCGTCCGGCAGACCGCCGCATGAGATTGGTTTCCGCGAGCCGACGAGTATGGATTCGGTTGTGTTGGCGCGGTATGTTCTTGGGACGGTTCCAATTGAAGATGACGGCAGTGTTCATTTTACTGTTCCGCCGCGTCGGGAATTGATGTTACAGGTACTTGACGAAGACGGGCTTGCCGTTCAATCGATGCGGAGTTCAGTGTATTTGCACGACGGCGAAATGCTTTCTTGTAACGGTTGCCATGAACCGAAAACTTCGGCGTCGCTGCGCACGGCAACAGTTCCGAAAGCGTTCAAACGTTCACCGTCTCAATTGAAACCGGATCATCCGGATGCGAATCCGTTTAGTTATCCGCGACTTGTTCAGCCGGTGTTGGACAAAAATTGTGTTTCTTGTCACGCAACAGAACGGGCAAAAGGAACAAAAAATGTTCCGAATCTTGCAAAAGACCCAATCAAGAATAAATGGTATGCTTCGTTCAATGAGTTAGTTCCGAAGTACGGCTTTTATTCGTATGGCGAACCGTTAAGAACAACGCCGGGTAAATTCGGCGCACGAAATTCAAAATTGTACGCAATTCTAAAGAAAGGACATCACGACGTTAAATTAACGCCAGAGGAAATGCACCGTTTAACTCTTTGGCTGGATTGCGTGTCAATTTTTTACGGAGTGTACGAAAAGAATGGCGGCGAAGCACAATTACGCGGAGAAATCGCTTATCCAACATTAGAATAAATGTTAAATTTCAAGTGTTTTGATTGATCAATTTATTTCCAGTCCCGCTAGGGACTATTCACCAAAGAACTTTATTAACCGTAGGCTAAAGCCTACGGTTAATAAAGTGCTGTCCCTGCGGGACAAATAAAAAAAGTTATTCACCTTACGCGGATACGCCGTTACTGAATAGTTACGTTTCTTTTATCCGGTTAATAAATTTAGCAGCATTTGTCGGGATTGCATTGACATTTGCAGGGCGGTTACGTTTGATTGCATTAGCAGTTGTTGTCGTAATAACTCGGAAGATTCTACAGCAAAATCCGTATCCAATACATCACTCATTGCCCCAGTTTCTATATCAATTAAATCCGTCAAGTTGTCAATATTCGGCTCAAGACGGCTCTTTTGAAACGCGCCTAATCGTGACCGTAATTCCGATATCGCCGACGTTACTTCATCAACAACTCTAAACGCAGCTCCCGTATCAGTTGTCAAATCACTTATACCGCCGGATTTAATATCAGATAAATAACCATTCACCCCGCCAAGTTGACTGCTATGAATACTCGGAACACTTATTCTTGCTTGTTGACTTGATGTTGCAACCGGTCCTAGTTGAATCAAAACGCCGCCGCCCACAACCCTAAAACCAATAACTTCACCCTCCCGCACTCCGCCGTCAAACCAAATCGACATGTCAAGGTCTGAAGTAGTTGCCATCGCAACTCTGCCCTTTCCTATCGTTGCCTGATTGTTGACACTCGCAACAATATCACTTCCATAAACCCGCTCATTGACCGCGCCGTATTTATCTTTAACTTGAAACGTTGTGCCTTGTCCCGCAACAACTTCAACAAACTCCGCACTGCCATACTCAACAGAATAAAACGTCAATCCCATCGCCTCACTATCACTTCCGCCAAGCATTGACGCCCCCGCCGAATTTGTAATCAGCTCATCAGAATAAAATACCCGCAGCGTACCCCTGTCCCCAACCGATATGGGGGCACTTCCAGATTGGGAATCAGGAAGCACGCTCGCGGAATTCGGAACCGCAGCCGAAAAATATTCAGCCACACCGCCAGTGGAATTAATCAACTCAACTATCTCTTGCGCTGTCGGCGGATTGTCCGGATCAATTCCAATCGTTATCTGCTTCGATTGCGAATCATAAGAAACATTCATCCCCAAAACATCCGGCACAACAACAATCTCCGTCCCGTCATATTTTACATCCGCACTGCGCGCCGTAACTTGAAACATCGCATCTATTCCATTGCGGGCAAGCGTCAACGCCGACGCATTAATATTGTCCGGCAAATTTTTACCAAATTCAATCGTACCAAAATTCCATTTCGCATCCGATTCGCCGCTCTTATTTTTCTCTTCAACCGTTGCCCTCAATACTCCCGATCCGATTTCAGACTTTCCTGTTGTTGAAACGTTTTCATTCGTATTGCCCGGACTTATAACCGACACACTTATCCCAAGTTTATCCAACACAACTTTCGACTCAACCGTCGGCGGATCATTGAAAAATTTGACAATATCATTTGCCGTCGTCTTTACAATTCCATTCGAATCCGTTTCAAGATGCACCACAACCGCACCCGCAGAAATAAGACCGCCCGACGTAACACCAACCGCCGCATCAATCCCAACATAACCCGCATTCGTAAACTCCGGCGGATTAGAACTGTCATAACTTGATTGCGGTACGATCATAAAACGCTTGCCGATCAATTGATCATTTTCCACCATTTGAACAAGATCATTCATTGTAAATGCGCCATTCGGATTCGTCCCATTTTGCCTGCCCGCAAAATCAACCGAAATCACAACCGCATTTTTTTCAGGATCAAAAACCGCCGATTCGTTAGCCGCGTCGCGCATAATTATCGTTACGTTATTGTTCTCCAATCCGGCTTCGCGCGATTTTATTGTGAATGAAGTGTTGGGGTCAAATCCTTGAATCGCGGCGTTGGCGTAACCGTAAACCGGCGGCTCGCTTGTTATGTCAATTGAAAGCTGCTCGTTGGGATTGGCAACAAATTTTATTGCCGGCGAATTTTCAGGCGCGAGAAATTGCAGGTAATTATTTTCTTGCGTAGAGCCGTAAAAAGCAGCGTCAAAAAACGGTGAAACAATTCCGTTGCCAAGCGAATCTGATGGAATTGTTGCGGAGACACGACCGGAACCGTCAGGATTTTTTAGCAATGGAGACGTATTAATCAAAGCCGCAATTTGCTCGGCGGTTGAAGTTACTTTACCGCCGTCGATTCCTTTTTGAAGTGTTTCAATTTTTCCGTCGGGTAAAATTATGCCGCTGCCGTTTGATTGACCTGTATGTTGCAACTCAAAATAATTCGACGTTGCCGGAGAATTCGCAATCCACGCCGCAAGATCATTAACAGTCGTATTCGACGGATCATTCGGATCATTTTCGTTGTATGAGATATTGACGCGAAAAATTTTAGGCGACTGCGCAAGATCAATATCAATTCCCGTCAACTCTCCGCTCGTGTTGCCGAAAATATTGTTTATCTCAAAATCAATATCATTAAATTCCGCGCCCGCATATTTCGCAACAATCTTAAATTCATTGTCCGCAATAGCATCGCCGGATTTATTAAACGCAAATTCCGCATTTGACCATTGTTCCGTCTGGAGTACAACTTCAATAACTGTTGGATCGTTTCCGTAACCTTGCGTAACATTCAGGAACGCCGAATCATTTCCTTCTTTCGGCGCGGAATATTTTACAACAAAATTTCCGTCTTCTTTTCCTGTTTTGCTTGCTGTCAAAATGATGTCGTTGTTTTTTCCATACGAACTGATCGACGTTGAGCCAGCCGTTCCTTGCGAGTACACTTTCGCGGCAATACCGGTAGCATCGCTGAATAAATTAACAGCATCGGCAATATCGTTAAGCGATGCGGTTTGGTCAAAATTAAAAAGTTGGTATCCGTTTATTCCACCGACAGTGAACACGGTATCGTTAGCAAGTCCGCCAAGCGAATAATGCAATTCAGCGCGGGTCGGCGGAGAAATAATTTTTGCAACAATATCTTTTTCTGTGCGCCCAATAAAATTTGCCTGATGAATATCGATCTTTTGCAAACTCGCAGAATCAGTGCCGAATAGGTTAAAGTCGAGTGAGCCGTCGAGTAATTTTTGTCCGTTGAAAGTTGTTGAGGCGGAGTAGTAGTCAATTGCGCTGATGATTGCGTCGGCTTGTAGTTGCAGCGATGCGAGTGTTGCGGTGTTTTCGACTCCGGTGTTTGCGGCTTGTGTAACAATTCCGCGTAAATCATTCAAAAGACTATTAACGTTGGAAAGAGTGCTGTCGATCAAGGAAATAGCTTTATCGGCGCGTTGACTGTTTGATACAGCTTGTTTCATCGACACCAAGTCGGTACGCATTGAACTTCCGGCAATAAAACCAACCGGATCATCATGACCGGATTCAACCCGCAATCCGGTAGAAAGGTTGCGGATAGATCTCGCAAGTGCATCGTTGGTACGGGAAAGTGAGATTTGGCTTAACAATGTACCCGTGTTAACTTTGAGATTTGTCGGATTATGTATTGTTGACATAATATTGCCATCCGGACGGCAACCGGAAGCATGTTCATTTTTATTCTAAATGCAAAATACGGAATTGTCGGCAAGGCGATGATGGTAATTGTATATTTTGTTTCTTTGATTTCTCAAATTGTATCTGGTTAAAATCTAGTAACTTGCGTATTAAAATAATTGATTTCACAAGCGGACGCAAAACTAAATTTATGTGTGTTTTGCAATACATGCAGGTTGAAACGTTACACTAGATTATGGACTTTATCGGTTTTATTGATTATCGGGATTAGAATATTTTTTATGAATTTGACAGATTAAATTCAATACCCACAAAATTCTTTTGAGAAATATTAAGTTGCCAAAAATAAACTAAAATCAACTCTGCAAAATCTACAACAATTCCACAGATATATTACGTTTTTTTGAATTTAACAACAGAACAAATACAGAATTTTTTGTTATGCCGTGTATTCTGTTGTTACAAAACGCTGTGTTTTTCAATTATTTGAGATTGACCAATGAAATTATTATTGGGATTAGTTTTCTCATTGTTCTTGCGCGGTGGCTGATGGTTTTTTTTACGGCTGGACAAAGTGAACCGAATGTCTTGTGGTATTCAACAATCTCAAACAACGGATCATACCCGAAACCGCCTTTGCCTATTAACTCAAATAAAATTCTGCCGTAACAATATTGCTCCGCCTCGCCTACAATCTTGCCCGACGAATCAGACACTGCCGCCGCACAAGTATAAAACGCCGTCCGATTTTCCAACGGCACTAATGTTAAACGTTCCAATAATAATTTATTGTTTGCTTCATCGGTTGCGTTTAGGTTGTCGGCATTGGCGGCAAACCGTGCGGAATAAATCCCCGGTTCGCCGCCAATCGCATCAACCGACAACCCGCTGTCTTCGCCAATCGTAATCATGCCAAAAAAACGCGCATGTTCAATTGCTTTTTTGCGTGCATTCTCAATAAACGTTACACCATCCTCTATCACTTCCGGCTTGTCCGCAAAATCAGAAAGCGTACACACACCAATCCCAAAAGGAAAAAGTAACTCCGAAAGTTCCATTCCCTTCTTGCGATTATTAGTACCAAGTAATATTTTCGTTTGAGACATTGTAATAAAATAAAAATAATATTTCAGTGGAATTTTCAAAGTAATCCATTGGGTTGTCCTAATTTTACTATTTCACCTTCCGGCATCTATTATGTGATTATATTCCTCCCTGAAAGGGCAATATATGTTAGCCCGCCGCAATGCGGCGGGTGTGAACCTCGCCAATATTCGCCCTGTAAGGTAGGGTGTTCAAAAGATATTTGTGTTTACTTTTTTGTTTGTTAGTTATTTTCTCTTAACATTTTGCAATTCAATGAGATACAGATTTTTCATGCGCAAAAGATGATACTTTCAATTTTTTGCTATTTATTTTTCACTAACCTCTTTGAAACAAATAGGTTGCAATACAAACGATAACTCAAATAAAAATGAAACGCAATACCCGTTTGAACACCCTACCCTAGGGGGTAATGGCGTCATATATAAATTTGTCATAAACCTAATGGCTATTGACATTGCGATCTAGATAACTGCCTTTAACGTTAGCTTATTTTTGAGACCTGAATGCGGTTTCATGTCAAAAAGCGTGGTTCTTAATCAAAAGAGATAAAACCATGACGTCCAAGTTGTTCAATTGTACTACGGAGTAGCGAGTTATCGCGAATACGTATGTGATATTTTCGGGAAGTTTCTGTTTCGCCTTCAAGCAATTTCTTTCCTTTCATCTCTGTAATGAGACGCGATATTGTCGTTGAAGATTTTCCGGGAAAAAGATTGGAAACGTCGGCGTTCTGTATGACTTGCTTTTCTATTGCGGATTCTAACACGAGGGATTCTTCTTTCGTGATGAATTGGTTTTTAAAAGCAATTTTTACCGCAGGAATGAGAATCTCTTTCTTAAGAAAAGAATAATCCAACAACCTGTCTATTTTTGTGATTTCATTTTTGAGTCCTTCCAGAACATATTCACACCAGTTAAGCATTGATTCATCTGTACCGTCGTCTGCCTGAGCAAGCATTTCATAATATCGCGCTCTGTTGGAACAAAAAACCGCAACCGGATTGACAATTCGATAAGAACGGCATTCCCCAAAAACTTTTTTCATCAGCAAGGCATAAGTGAAAAGTCTCCCGGTTCTTCCGTTTCCATTAGAGAACGGATGAATCCATTCAAACCGATGATGAGCGATCGCAATTTTTAATAAGTCATATTTGGGTTTATTGTCTTCATTGATCCAGTCTGTTAATTCTCTCATAAGCGAAGGGACGTCTCCGGCATTAGGGGGATGATGTTTTCCGACAGAAACGTCGCCAAGCCGAAACGCGCCGGGATTTTTATCCCCCTCTTTTTGGGGTGAAAGACTGGCAACCGTTCTTTGATGTAATTCTCTGATGAAAGATAAACTGATTGGCGTCTCGGCGATATTTTCTTCAATAAACTGCATCGCCTTTTCAATATTAACGATTTCTTCGATGTTTTCCTCTTTTTTTTCCGAAGGATTCGTAATTTTTTCTTCAATATACTGAATAATCGTCGTATGGTTTCCTTCGATTCGTGCTGAACCAATACTTTCAAGCGTATGAAAAAGATTTTTTAATTCAAAAAATATTGACGAATGCGTCGTTCCTTCCAGTCGTATTGTGCGAAGCCGGTCTAGATCAACGACTAAATCAGTAAGATTTGATTCAAAACTCGGAATAACTAATTTTACAGAAAGGTAATTTTGCATTTTTCACCTCTTTTTTGCAAATTTGCAAACTAACATCTATCAAAATGATAAATGTTAATTTATATTATTTTTCCATAAAATCAATAGCGTCAATGATTTTCTTTTCAAAATGATAGATGTTAAATTTTTTCGTTGAAAATAATATCTGTCAAAAGACGTTGCTAGAAAATAGTTTATTTTTTTAGTATTTTTTCATTTATTATCATTTGACGCCCTCAATCTTTCTAAATTAACTATCCCCCTGTGAACGCTAGGAAAATTTTTGCCATTTGAATAAAAATCTTTATTCAGAGAATTGAGAAATTTGTTAAAATGTGTAAATTTTTATAAAAAAGAATTTTTCGCTCTGGGATTGAAATAATAATTTGCCCAACTTTTAGTTTTTATTTTTTCGGTTGTAACTTTTTAGTCCCGTAGGAACGAGATGATGCGTACCTATGGCGAAACGTTCAAAAAATCCTCAAAAAAATCGAAAATTCCTCTTGAATCTGAAACGGAAATGACGTATTCTCCGCAAAAGCAACTGTAATCTGTTTACAAATTGGTTCGACTAATATGACGTTAAAACGACTTAATTCGTTTTCATTTCATTCGTTTGCCGTCAAAAAAAATATGAGAATTTTTTGCGCGGCAGGAACGGCGGTTGTTTTATGCGCAATTTTCGGATGTCATTCGCCGGACGCGTCTCGCTCAAATTTTTTGTCTTGCAAACAGGAAAGCGTTTTTCGTAATCCGTCAACGCCAAAACAAAACGAAGTTTGCGAATCTCAATCTACGATTGCCGTTGCGCAACAAAAAACGCAAAATTTGTCGGGCAAAACAGACGCCGATTCCGATCATCTCGCCGGCAATCAAGAAAATTTAAAGAAATCGCCTCAATCCAACAACGCAATTTTAGATAAAACCGATAAGCAGACGCAAAAACAACCGCTTCCTATTTTGCCCGACGATTTGCCGGAGATCGCGGAATTTGCCAAAGTTATCGAGTCAAACGAACATTATTCTTATCCGCAAAAACTCGAAATATTGGAAATTTTGCGGAAAGAATCGCCGGAAATGCGTTCTTATATGATCGCAAATTTTCTAGGGGCGATTTCCGTTTCTGCAAAAAATAAAACGAAAAATCCTATTGTTTCCGTATCGCATCAAATTCCAACGAACGGCGAAAAAGCGGAACTGTATTCGATTCGGCAAGCCGCGTTTGATACCGACGTTGAAGAAGAAGTCGAAGAAGCAGAAAAAGAAACTCCGCAAAATCAAGAACGTCTCCGCTTAGTTCAGGCAAATCGTCCGCAAAGTAATATTGCGTCGTTTCGTAACAACAGGATTCAAAGCGAATTAACGTCAACGCCGCGAATCATTATCAATCCGGCGCTGCGTGTTCCCGCCGCCGATAGTAACGTTTCCGACAACGAAAAAGAAATCTATGAAGAAGAAAACGAAACGGAACTTTACGAAGGAGAAAACGTAAAAAAGACAAACCCGCGCGCTCAAGCGCTCAATGTTCAGACAACGTTGCCGTATTTGAATATTCGCGAAGAACCGGAAGAAGAAAGCGAAGAAACCGATTCGGAATTTCTTCCGCTTGCAAACGACAAAACTTTAACTCAAACGCAAATCGGTTTTTCCAATCTTCGCGGAAACGATTCGCGTTTTTCCGCAAATCAAACGGTTGTTCCGTTACCGGAAACGAAGGTTTCGGAACACGATTCCGCGATTTCTCCAGGAAAAAATCATTCGCCGCCGAATCGCGCAGCAGCAGCAGAGGAAGCGGAAAATTATAAAGAAACGACGCAGCCGTTCCGCTCCGAATCGCCGAATGAATCGATAACAAGAGCGGTCAACACGTTAAATGCGCAATTGGAGATTTACGGCAATTTAGAACAAAAGGATCGTATCGGCAAGGAAATTTATCAAAGATTATTGAATCTGACGCTCGGCAATCAGCGGGAAGCGATTAAGCCGATTAACGGTTTGCCGTATGAATTGCAAGAATTTTGGCGAAACGAATTGCTTGGACTTTCCACCTTATTGGACGAAAAACTGATTTCCGATCCGCCGCATCGTTATGCGGTCGCGCAACATCATTTGCAAACGGCGGGACTTTATTTGCAAAATCTTTGTCCGGTGCGAATCAAAAATATGAATTTCATCAACGAATGCGACGGTTACGGCGTTTATAAAGCGGCAAAAAACGAATTTCGAAACGGCGATCCGATGTTTATTTACGCGGAAATTGATAATCTTGTCAACAGTAAACAAGAAACGGTTTATCAAACGAAAGTTCGCAGCAATTACGAGATCGTGGACACGCAAGGCAATAATATTATGAGCGGGGAATTTGGCGACGTCGGCAAAGAAACGCAAAGCCGAATCCGCGACGCTTTCCTTTTGATGCGCGTGGATTTGCCGGAAAATATAGCGCCGGGAAAATACTTTATGAAAGTGACGATCACCGATCTCAATCACCCGAAATTTCAATTTGATCAACAACGTCTTGATTTAAATGTCGTTACGCAACAAAAATAAATCGTAAATGTTACGAAAAACTCGGAAAATTTATTTTATTCCAATTCGCTTTTTATGACCGACACGGAACAATTTTTTCAACTCATTCAAAAGAAACGCGAGCGTTTGATTTGCATTCGTGAACTTTCGCAACGGCAATTGCAATATGTCGGCGAAGAAAATCTTGGCGCGTTATTGGAGTTACTGGCGGCAAAACAAAGACTTCTGATTGAAATCGAAGGCGTGGATAAACACTTGGCAAAATATCGCGAAGACGACCCGGAAAAGCGAGTTTGGTCGTCGCCGGAAATGCGTCAACAATGCCGTGAAACGGCGGCGCAATGCGATATATTGATCCGTAAAATTTTAGAAATCGACGGACTTGCCGGACGTCAATTGACGGAAAAAAAAGAAGCGGCGGGACGGAGTCTCAAACAATTGGACAATTCGGCGCGGGTACAGAATGCGTATCGGCAGCAGAAAAAAAGTCCAAATTTCTTACAAAATACGAAAATGCAGTATAAAATTGATCTGAATGCGCGATAAAATTTTGATTTTGCGAAAAAAGTTTGCCGACGCCCACAAAATGAGAAATATTTTGGAAATTTTCCAAAATATCGCGTTTTTTTTGATAAAAGGGCTGGATTTTTTGTCGAAAGAGAGGAAAATGAAAAATAAGGGCATGGATGAGGGCGAGAATTTCGGGTCAGTTTCTCACAAACCTAATCCAGCCGTAGAAATCTGGTCTATTTCACGGTTAAACGAAATTATCCTTTTTATAGGAGACGCAAAAATGAAAAGGTCTAAACAATTTGGTTTCACGTTAGTCGAATTACTCGTCGTGATTACGATTATTGGAATGCTTGCAGCGCTGATTCTGCCCGCAGTTCAACGAGCAAGGGAAGCCGCGCGGCGCGCGCAATGTACAAGTCAACAAAAACAATTGGCATTGGCAATTTTCAACAAAACCAATGTCAGAAACGAGTTCCCCGGTTACCGTGCCGTGATGTACGGTAATGTGATTGGCGACATGACTTGCGGAAGCTGGACCGCCCAGATATTGGCGGAAATTGAACAGGAACAGCTTTATGAGCTGTTCAAAAAGCCCGGAGTAGAGTTGCCGAGTGAAACTAGTGGTCGGATACCTGCTGTTGGTATAAGTTTGTTGGTCTGTCCTTCTTCCGGTTTGCGTGCGGATTCGGGAAATTTTGTGACCTCTTATGTGGCAAATACCGGTTATCCTGATACCATTGGAGCAGAAAGCGGAAGCGGCGTTTTTGTGGATTTAGGCGGCGTTGCAGATCCGACAAGTGGTAATTCTGTAGCGCGAGGCGGTGCAAAAGCGACGAAAACGTCTTTGGATACAATCACCGACGGGCTTTCCAATACGATTTTGTTATCCGAGTCGTTACAAGCTGGTCCTTGGGCTGGCGGCACAAGTAATCGAGGATATCAAAACGACACAACTTATTTCCTTACGGAAAATCGACTTGGTATTGCTTGGCCTTCCCCGAATGTGTCAACATCCCCTTCGATGACAACCCCGTTTATAACCAGTGGAACGCCGACGCTTACAGTTGCTTCTACTGTTCCTTTTTGGTTAGATATTGCCAAAGATTTCGATACATCGAATTTAAATCAAACACAATACATCCCAAATAATTATCAGTTATCGCGTCCTTCATCGGTACATAGCGGTATTTTTGTCGTCGCTTTTGCGGACGGCAGCGTTCGCACGATTTCGGATACTGTTGATCAATTAGTGTATAAAAAAGCGTTGTGTCCCAGCGATAAAAAATCGCTGGATAACGACGTAAAAAACAGCGTTTTCGATGCAAGTCAATTGTAATAACAAACGCGACGTCCGATTGTTTTTTCATGAACGTTTTGTAACAAGCAACAGACAGATCGTCTTTTCGGCGGTCTGTCTGTTTTATTTTGAAAATCGTATTTTGTAATACTTCTCTTGTTTTCTTTCGGATTTTAGGATACAATGACTCTGTAAATGAAAGAGTTTTTGAATATTTTTCAACAATTCCGTTATGTTTGTTGAGAAAAAATTCATAAACGAACCGCCGATTAAAATAACCGTTTATCTAACTTTTAGTTTTTCGTTTTTAACTTTTACTTATGATTTCCGAAGTCTTATCCGAAATACACCAGATTCAGCGTCAATTAACCGATCTCAATTCCCGATTGTCGCGGGGACCGAAATTGATTCGGTCGCAGGAAAACGCGGCGCAGCAAGTAACGGCACGGCTTGAGGAAGTACGCGCGGAGTATCGTCAATTGCGTCAACAGGCGAAATTCAAGGAAGAGCAACTTTCGCAACACGAAGCGGCGTTGGCTCGCCGGAAAACGCAAATGCAAGAAGCGAAAAACAATAAAGAATTTCAAGCGCTCAAGTTACAGCTTTCGGCGGACGAGGCGACGGATTCCGCTTTGGCGGACGAGGCGTTAGCCGCTCTCGAAAAAACGGAAAAATTCGCTCTAAACGTTGAAGCCATCGAACAAGAATTGTGGCAAATCAACGAGACATTGAAAAAAACGCAAGAATCGTTCTCAAAAGAAGTTCCGGCAATTCAGGAAAACGTTGCCCGATGTTCGGAACGTTTGAAAGAGGAAGAAAAAAAATTATCGGGAGATTTTCTCAGCATCTATCACCGATTAACGCGAACAATGGGCGGCGATCAAGCATTGGCTTCGATTGCCGGCGAACAATTCTGCGGCGGTTGTCGGCAAATTGTGCCGATAAATTTTATCGCTCAAGTGGTTCAGGGCAAACCGGTAACATGCAAATCGTGCGGACGTCTCCTGTATGTGCCGGAAGGGTTTACGGTAAAATAAGCGCAAACGCGCGAGTAATTGTTGCGTCCGTTTTGCAGTTTTTTCGGTAAAATCCAAACAGTCAAACGCCCATATCATCAAAACGATGTATCGACCTTTTCTCATCGCGCGACTCATCGTGGCGGACCAGAGCGTAAGCAACGATTCAACTCTCGCTCACGCTTCGGGACGCCATTTTACTTTTTCATTTTTCAGGAAACCGTTCCAATTATTTCTTTTATTTCTTTCGCAGCATCACCCGGCTATCCGCAACGGACGCCCCTTTGCCTTCGGCATGGACAATAAGCGGGTTGACGTCAAATTCCGCAATTTCAGGATGATTCACGACCATTGCCGACGTTCGTAAAATGACGTCGATAATTGCCGCGACGTCGCGTTTCGGCGTCCCGCGAAAACCGTCCAGCTTTTTGAACGATTTAATACTGCGAACCATTTCTTCCGCCGTCGTTTTCCACATCGGCGCCAGACGGAACTGAACGTCTTTGAACAACTCCACAAACGTTCCGCCAAGTCCAAACATCATCAACGGTCCTAAACCGCCGCGATTGCAACCGACAATCACTTCGTCGCCTTCCAACGCCATCTGCTCAATTAAAATCGAATCAATGTTCGCACCGGGAACGTTTTTCGCAATGTTCGCGTAAATCTGATCGTATCCCTTTCTCGCGCCGTCCGCTCCCTCGACGTTCAAAAGAACGCCGCCCGCGTCGAACTTATGCTTCACATCCGCCGACATCACTTTCATCACGACTTTACTGCCGATACCGGAAACGATCTCCGCCGCTTCGTCCGCCGATTTCGCAACGCCGCTCTTGAGCAACGGCAGCTTGTACGCCTCAAAAAGAGGTCTCGCTTCTGCTTGAGTCAAATATTTTTCCGGCGAGTCGCTGAGATAACCGTCGATCACTTTTTTCGCGGCTTCCGCGTCCACGTCTTGATATTCGACGTATTCCCGATCCGTTTGCGATTTCATTTCAACCAACTTCACGGCGGCGGCAAGCGATTTTACCGCGTCTTCAGGAAACGCGTAATTCGGCACGCCCTGATCAATGAGATTTTTCACGCCGTCCGCGACCTGCTTCACGCCCATAAACGCGCCAACAACCGGCTTGCCGATTTTTTTAATCACGTCCGGCAAAATTTTTCCGCAATTATCGGAATCCGTCATCGATTGCGGAGTCAGCACAATCACGCCAAGATCGACATTCGGATCGGACATAACAATCTCTGTCGCAATTTGATACCGGTCGCTGTGAGCGTCTCCGATAACATCCACCGGATTGTGCAGCGCGGCGGCTTCGGGAATCAGCGGATTCTCTTTGAGTTTCTGTTCGGTCGTCTCTTCGAGACGCGCCAACTTCAAGCCGGCTGCGATCGCCGCGTCGGTCGCCATAATCCCGGGTCCGCCGGCGTTGGTAATAATCGCCAGACGGGGACCTTTCGGTAATGGTTGCGTCGTATAAAACGCCGCTAAGTCGAAGAGTTCGGAAATCGTATCGACCCGCTGCACGCCGGACTGTTTGAAAATCGCCTGATATTCCGCGTCGCCGCCGGCAAGCGAACCCGTGTGCGATGAAACGGCTTTTGCGCCTTCGGCGCTGCGTCCCGACTTGATACACAAAATCGGTTTCCCTTTTTCCCAAAACGTCTTGCTCGCCGCTTCGATGAATTGCTTAGCGTTTCCTATTGATTCGAGATAGAACGCAATTGCTTTTGTTTCAGGGTCGTCCGCCAGATATTCCAGCAAATCAATTTCGCTCACGTCGGCTTTGTTACCGAAGGAGACAAATTTGCTGAATCCAATTTGACGCGATTCGGCGTAATCGAGAACCGAAGTGCAAAACGCGCCGGATTGGCTGACGAAACCGAGACGTCCTTTGAGAGCGGATTTTGCGGCAAAAGAAGCGTTCATGTTGCCGTAAGGGTTAATGACTCCGAGACAGTTAGGACCAATCAGCGGAATACCTGCCGAACAGACTTTTTCGGTCAGTTGTTTTTCGAGTTCAGCGCCTTCTTTGCCGGATTCTTTGAAACCCGCCGAGATGATGACGAGACCTTTAATCCCTTTCGCTTTGCATTGCTCGACGGTATCGAGAACAAATTTGGCGTTGAGACAAAGAACGGCGAGATCGATGTTTTCGGGAACGTCGCCTACGGTTTTATAAACCTTTTTGCCGAAAATTTCGTCCGCTTTCGGGTTGATGGGATACACTTCGCCGACAAAGGGCTTGCCGTCTTTGGGAGCGACAAGATTGGCGAGAAGATCGTTTCCGACGGTTCCAGGTTTTGTGGACGCGCCGACAACCGCAATGGATTTCGGGTTAAAAATTGCGTCCAGCTTGGAAGTTAAATTTGCCACGTAAAAGTCCTTTCGTTGATCGTGAGAGAATCGAACTGTGAATTTGTGTTAATAGGGTTTTTAGCCAAAATGGTTAAATCCGCTTTATCATTTTTATTGTCCGCTTGTTGCCGACATGCGTACGATGAATATGCTTTTGCAAGAAACGGAACGCAACGTATAACTATTTTACAGTTTTTGCAGTTTATGGGAAGTTAGGGCGAAGAAAAAACCGCGTTTACGGTTTTAGCCAATCCGACAGACACACTTTGCGAATCTTTCAGATTCGCAAAGATGAATTTTAAATTCGAGATTTTCCTGGAAATATTATTTTTTCACCAAAAATCCGCAAATAGGTACGAATACCGAAGTTGTTTTTTCGCATTTGCGCTTGTTGATTTTCTATTTCGACAAATTGTATAATGTTTAAATTATTTGCTTTTGTTTCAATGGTTTTTGCGGCATAAAATACAGATTGCCAAGAAAAGCGAATTGTACAAAGGCGTTTAAGAGCAGGTTTTCCGAAAGGTAAACCCGATGCGGTCGTCAAAATTTCAAGTGTGAATAGAGGTTAAAAATGAAAATGAATCATGGTTATTTTTTGAGCATTTTTTTGTTTGCGATGAATTTATTGTCGGTTGGCGTTACCGAAGAACGCGGTCTGAATTTGGAATGGCAGTTCACGCAATCCGAACAAAAAAACGGAAGCATCACCCTGTACTGGCTCAACAGCGAACTCAACAAAGAAGCCGTTAAAGAACAAATCGAATTGTTAAAACAAAACGGTTTTTCCGGCGTTGCCCCGTTGCCGATGCGGCGGACAAAACCCGCGTATTTGAGCGAAGAGTATTTTGATTTTTACAAAACCATGCTCGACTCTTTGGCGGAACGCAACATGGAACAGGGAGCGTTTTCCGAAAGTGGGTGAAATTGGTGTTGTGTGAAAGATCGATTTGTGGCAGAATAGCGAATCTCTCCAGCCACGAAAGGATTCGCCATGTCTGCCCAAAATACG
>JAISZO010000089.1 GCA_031269105.1 Planctomycetaceae bacterium
TTTTATATTCGCTCCCCCTTTATTTTTATGGTTTTATCCGCAATTCATGGAGTTTTTCGTATGTAATATTCAATTTTTCATATCAGAGCGACAAATTGAATACGGTAGTTACAAAATGTGCTATCAACTGCTCAAACCGCTAAAATAAGGGAAAAACGAGTGTAATTATTGTTGCAACTTTTGGGGATTGCTCCCTGATTAATTAACAAGTATAAAGTAATTGAGGAGTAATACGATAAATCAACATGTCAAAGAGATACTCAATATCGTTATTATTGTTGATCGGCTCTGTTGTTTTCGGCTGTTCCTACGGACCGAAAAAACCGGCTGATTTGCCGAAACTGTATCCGGTGGAGGTCTCCGTTAAATTCGGCGGAAAAGCGATTGAAGACGTAAAAGTTTCGCTTATTCCTGTGGATAAAAGTAAGTGGAGCGCAGCGGGCGCCACCAACAGTAAAGGAATCGCGCGATTAAGCACATCGTTTGCTTTTTCGGGAGCGCCGACAGGTCGGTATATCATTGCGTTCAGCAAAAACCAAGCGACCGGAACGGCGGAAGACGCGTTCACTGTAGAATCCGAAATTCCTTTGAAATACGGCGTTGCGCAATCAAAGGAGACGATCGAAATCAAGCCGCAAAGTAATAAATTGACGTTCAATTTAGACGGCGGCGGCGAAAAGAAAGTTGTGAAAGAACCAACCAATACCGGACGTATGCCGAAAGCAATGTAAGCGACGGCGCGAAAAAACAATAAGGTTCGGTATCAACCATTGAACCCCTTTTTAGGAGGAGATTTGTTATGAAGAAACAGCATATTGCCATAGCGGCGGCTGGAGTTCTTGGAGTTGCATTCGTTGCAACGTTCCTTCATGCCCGCAACGGCGCGGACACGGGAATCCCGGAAATCGAGATCAATTCACGCTTTGACGTTGCAGACGCAAACAAAGACGGGAATATCAGTAAAAGCGAGTTTGCCGATTATTTGAACAAACTCAACAGAGCGAAAGAACCGCTTCTCGCGTCTGTTTCCGACAGTAAAGTCGGCGGATGTTGCGGCGGCGGAGACAAGAACGCGGAAGCCGTTCCGGTAAAGCTTCCTCAGGACAGTGCAACGAAAACGAGTAGTTGCTGCGGCGGAAAAGATAAAGAAAAGACCGCCGACGCGCCGAAAGCAAAGTCCGGCGGATGCTGCGGAGGCGGAGAGAAAACCGCAAATGCGCAAGGCAGTTTGCCGAAAGTCGAAGCGGTAAAAATACCGCAGGAACTTATCGTCAGTATTCTTGCGGCGACCGACGCTTTATCAGCCGATAAACTTGAGGAATATCAAACAGCGTTACCGAAAGTCGTTGAAGCCGTCAAAAAAACCGACGGACGCCTCAATGAAGTTCTCAAACCGCTTGCCGAAAAACTGACGTCGGGAACAGACCTCAAAACTGCCCGCGCTCCGTTTGAAGCGTTCAGCCATTCCTTTACCGCTTTCGTTTTGGCTCAAAAAGCGGACGAAAGAGGAGTCCATGTTTTTCAGTGTACCATGACGCCTGTTCTTAAAACGGCGAATTGGATTCAGAAAGATAACCAAGAATTGTTGAATCCTTTTCACGGTTCCGCGATGCTGCATTGCGGAAAAGAATTGAAGTAAAAGCAAGCGTTCCCGCGCCATCGTTTTGTTTGGAAATCAGAACAAACGAAACGATGGTAATAGGGTAAAACGCCATTATAAGCGTTCTTTTGTTTTGTAAGGTACTTGGTTTGCGCGACGGTCATCGACCGTTTCCCGAAAAACAATCGAACGCTTTTGTTGTTTTTAAAATGAAATCCTTCTCGTATTCCGATAAATCTTGAAAAAGAATCGATTCAAAACGCGCCGACTTTTTTAGAGAAGTATCAATGCAAGGAACGTCTGTTGACCGCGTGAAACGCGACGTTGCGTCCAAGAATTTTTTGACTACGGCGTTTTGGGATTTACGAATATTATCAATCTTCCAACGGCAAGTATTCGTTGATATTCCGGCAGCCGGATTCAAGATAAGACGTCAGCAAAATTTGCGCGGCAACTTTGTCGAGTTTTTGTTTTCGCTTTTTGCGGGACAGATTCGCCTCTAATAAATACCGTTCCGCCTCAACCGACGTGTAACGCTCGTCGCAATAATCGACCGGCAAGCCGGTAATTTCGGTCAACCATTTGCCAAACGCCGTCGCTTCGCGCGTTTTATCGCTGAAATCGCCGCTCAAATGCAGCGGCAATCCGACCACAAACCGGACAATCTGTTCTTGAGCGACAAGATTCCGAAAAAACGCCGCGTCTTTTGTTTCGTTTTTACGGACGTAAGTTTCATGAGGAAACGCCATAACGCGGTCGGGATCGGTTACGGCAACGCCAATCCGCACTGTTCCGTAATCAATTCCGGCAAGTTTCCCTTTTTCCGGCGTTTGAACTGTCATATTTTTGATCTTGACGTTATGATCCATAATTCACCGCACGCCGCCGAGATGCGGTGATGAAAATATTGCTTTTCCGGCAAACATTACGCCGGAATATTGACAAAGGAAGAATCGTTTCATTTCGCGGCAACGTCTTTTTTATCAGGACGACGGGAAACGCCGACCGGTAGTGCGTTGTATTGAGACGGATCGGGCGCGTTATATGCGTTGTCCGTTTCAAACGGGTCAAACGGTCCGGGACGCTGAATGATTGGAGCGGTCATCACGCGCGGCGTTTGCGAAAGCCAGTCTTTGCCGGAGAAAATCGGATCAGCCATGCAACGGACTTCTTCCGCGCCATAATACGGTCCCATCGCGTCCACCCAGAGAATCACGCGAAGAAGTTCTTTAGAATCCACTTTTACGTTGTGATGTTCTCCGCTTGCCATACGATTCACCAACCGGCTTTTGTACGATAGCCTTGTCATCGGCGGATAAGTGGCGTAAGCCGCCGGATCGCGCTGATGATACGCCTCGACAAGAATCGTGTCCGCCCAGCCAAACGGTGCGGGAGATTTGCGGTCTATGTACGCCGAACCCCAAGTCGGACTTCCTAAAAGCGTCATGTACGGCTCTTTGAATCCGAGAAAACCGGGACGCAATGTCGCGTTGAACGCTTTGTAAGCGTCGCTTTTCGGGTCTTGATGACATTTGCCGCAATACTTATCGAGTACCGGCTGAACATAACGTTCATAACTGACTGTCACATCTTTCCAAGCAACCGGCTCGATATTCGACGGCGCACGCCGCAACGCTTTTCCCGTTTGCGTCAACACCGGCGTTCTCACATGCGATTCGTGACAACCCAAACATCCGCGAACCTCGCCGGGCAAAACGCCTGTGAAACTTTTCATCGTTTGCAGCGCACGCATATTTTCGTCTAATAATTGAAAGTGCAACGCAATTCCGGTCGGAGCGTTAAAACTCACGCTGCCGTCGTCTTCAATCGGAACCGTGCCGATAATTTTTTTGATTCCTTCCGATTGATTGGCGGAAATTTCCGGTCCCGACGAAACATAATTTCGCTTAAACCAATAAGTATAAGTTTTATGTTCAATCGACCAGATACGAAGATATTTCGCTTTGTTGCGAAGTTCTTCCGGCGCGTTTTCATAAACGTTATTGCTGTAAATCACGCCGGTTCCGGGATTGTCGCGTTCCGCCCAAGTAGGCCAGTTCACGCGGTCGGGATAAACGCGCGGCACGGCACGCGGACGCAACGGCAGCGCATTCCAAATATGATGATCGCCTTCAAAAATCAATTCGCGGTTGCCGTCGGTATCCATCAACAACAACACGAATTTTTCACTTCCCGGATTTCCCAAACCTTTTTGATCCGCTTTGACTTTTCTTAACGCGGAAACAAAAAAATCTTTTTCATTAAGCGGATACGGCGAATAATACGCCGCGTAATTTCCCGCCGTGTGATAATTCTCCGATTCTTTCGGATCGGAAGGACCATTACCGCATTCAGGCCACGCAACTTCCTGCGTCACTTTCGTCAAGCCGTCGGGAAAATTAAATCCCTGATTCGGATCAATGATTCCAACGCTGCCGGAGTACCAATTATGATGCGCGCTTCCGGTAAACATCACCCGTTCGCTTCCGGGAATCTGACGCGCGTCTTTAAGCAGGTCGGGCCAAACCGACTGATTTCCCCAAAACGTTTGCACTTGCGTTCCGTCGGAGTTCATTGTCCAGAGACTTTGAGCGCGCCAGAGCGGTTTATCCGTGTATTCCCAGCGGGTATAAATCACGCGCCCGTCCTGCATGACGGACGGCGTGTATTCCGGCTCGCCGCTTCGGGAAATGAGATAAAGATTTTTATCTCCTTTTTTCGTATCAAGAGCCATTCTCGCCATCACAAACGCATTGGTCGGCGGCATACAGCGGACGTAAATATGTCCGCGCGTCGTCAGAAACATAATATTTTTGCCGTCGGGAAGATAGACCGGATCAAGATCGTCGAAAATTCCGCCGGTTAATTGCCGTAAACCGGTTCCGTCGATATTGATTTCGTAAATATGAAAGTTTTTCTCATTGTGCGGCTTAAAACTGAACAAAACCCGTTTTCCGTCGTAAGAAAGATCGGGACGCCAAAACGAGCCATGCAACGGTTCCGACGGCATAATTTTCGTCTGACGACCGCCCGGATGCAAACCGTTCAACGTCATCAGCCGTCCGCCGGGAACCGCCATGTACCCCAATTGATGCCGCGTTTCGTGATTCCATTCGCTTCCCTGCGGAGTCGGACCATCGACGTAAAGAATCGAGTCAAAATCAATGGCGGGATTTTTAAACGTGATTTCGCGTTTGACGGCGCGCACCGCAAAATAAAGCTCTTTATCTTCATCGGTCGGAGAACCGTTGTTGCGGGATTTCGCGCGGCGTTCCAATTCATCTAATTTGGCAAGTTCCGCGTCGAAAGAAATTTCTTTTGCCGAGTTCGCAGCAGATTCCGATTCCCAATTTTCCTCTTCCGTTTTTTGATTGGCGGCTTGAATTTTAATTCTTGCGGCAAGTTGACGTGACCACGTAATTTCCTGAAGAGAACGTTCTATCGTCGGCTTGTTATCGCATTGAAACAGCCAATCCGCTTCCATTGCGGCACGTGCTTCGTCCGGCGAGCGGTCTTTGACCGGCGGAGTCTGCGGCGTTTGATACGCGGCAACCGCTTCCGAAGTTCGAGGACGCAGCTCAACCGTTTTTTCCATTTCATAAACGATTTCATAAAGCACGGAACGGTCTTGTTCCGCTTTCGCAATTTGCGATTGATACGCCGTGTTAATTTCTTTCACGCGATTCCATGTTTGCTTATCTTTTTCGGAAAGAGCGTCCCACTGCATTTGAGTCAACGGCAAATATTCGAGATACGCGGTTTCCAAACTTTTCGCACGCTCCAAAAGTTGCGCGGCGGTTTGTGTCATATTTGTCGTCGGACTTGTCTGCCACTTAAAAACATACGCATTCACTTCCGCCGGAAAATCGTTGCGAATCAAACGTTGTAATTGTACCAACGTTAAAGCGTTCAACGTTCCGGCTTGAGCGACTTTCGACTGTGTTGCAAGAAGCGTTTTCAAATATGAATCGCTTTTGACATACAATTTTTTCGCCGCGTCAATTGCCGACGTTGTTTTTTCGCTGATTGTCGGTTCGTTAATATTTTTTTTGCCGGTCGTATAAATGTCCGCAATTTCCGATTGCGAAAGAGCGCGGGAATAAAAGCAAACGTCGTCAATTTTCCCTTGAAAGAATTCATCTTTTCCTGACGAAGAACCAAGAAACATAGGAACGTTGACTGCGAGCGATTCCAACGTCTCGTAATTGGAATTTGCGATTTGATCACGGTTGACGGTAATCGGAGCAAAATCTCTCGCGGTATTGAGTTCCGCCTGACATTCCATCACGCCGATTTCCTGACCGTCGAGATAAAGCCGCATAAATTTTCCGTCAAACGTTCCGACGACAAAATGCCATTGACCGTCCAACACTTCTTCCGGCGCGATGACCGCATCGCATTCAACATAATTTCCGCCGCTATTCAAACCGAGCGTCAAATAATTACCGGAATTTTGAAACGCGAACAATAAACGGTTTTCGCCGTGCCGTCCTACGTCTTCTTTGCAAATGATTTCCGCATACCCCTTCAATTCTTTCGGCGACGTCCACGCAGAAAACGCGAGTTGTTTCAATCCTTCCGGAACGACGTCCGCCGGAATTTCGATCTGATACTGACCGGACAGATCAACCGCCTTTCCGAATATGCCGTTGACTTGCGGAAACGCGGAGGAAAGTTTCGCGTGAAACCGGTCGGCATCTGCGTTTTTTCCTTGATTGACTCCGGTTTCGTCAAACGACCATCGGGCAATCATTCCGTCGTCCGCCGCCAACGCGAAAACGGATTGGACAGTAAAAAGTAAAATCGACGCACAAAAGAAGTATTTCCTCATCGTTTCTTTTTCTCCTGAAAAAATTTTTAGGTGATGTTTGGTTTATTTGGAAGGTTTCGTATTTTGGCTTGAAAATGTTTTTCATTACTTGTCTATTAAAACAAAAGTAAAGGAAAAAGTCAAGCGTCCGATTTCCCTCGTTGGAAGAGAATTTTATGCGTTTTTTTCGCTCGTTTCGTTCTTGGGCGTTCTTTTGACCTTTTCATTACAGAAATTTTGTTGAGACGTTTTCGGACAAAACGTCTGGGAAAACGGTTTCCGAATTGGGCAGAAATGCACGCAATCATACGGGCAATATTATTGCCTTCTTTGCGTTTCTGATATAATAAACGGTATTGCATCACACAAGTCCTTAAGTGTCAAGAGGTTATTTCGCAAAATCTCTCTTGTTGCATTCGTTTACTTTTCAATACATTGGTGAAATTCCAGTCGCTTTTCGTCAAACGCTTGGCGAAATCCTTGTAGCATTTTGGTTTTTGGGAATCGTTTTGAGGTCCGTTTTGGGGAGATTTGGAAGGAACTCATGCAAGCATCTGGAAGGTTTGGACGCTTCCTTGTTTGGAAATGGAATGACAAGAGGCTCTGGTTCAAAACCCCACTGCGACGATGACTTGTTATCACGGAAACTTTATTACCAAACTCGTAACGATTCTTTTCCTTTCTCTTGGCGTTGTGATGACGTCGAAGGCGTTTTTTGGCGCTTTTTCGGGGATTTGTCGTTCTTCAAAAGCAAATTGAAGAACTCCTTTCACTCAAAGAAGAATGCTTTTAACTCAACGGTAGCTACTTCCGGCTCAAAGGGAACTACCGAAAGCTTAAAAGCGCTTGCAAAACTCTCATTTTG
>JAISZO010000121.1 GCA_031269105.1 Planctomycetaceae bacterium
TGGCGTTGAGAACTTGGCGAAGGTCTGTCGTTCTGGGACGACCGCCCATAGGAAGAACAATGAGCGGATGAAGGAGTTCCCATTGGGCGTTGGTCAAGTCGGTCGGATAATTTTGGGGGCGTGAAGCGGATATGAGAAAAAAATGAAGTTGAAGGTAAAGTAAGTCTTGATAATAACAAGAGAACAACTCATTCACTGAAGAATAACTCTTTTGCCGATTTAATGCAAGAACAATATATCCAAAATTACCAAGTTACCGCTCTCCCTGTAAGGCGAGGAAGGGGCGATTCCCAGAGAAGACGCAAGGCGCTTGCAAAATTCCCCTCCGGTGGAGGGGCGTCGGTCAACGCAGTTGACCGACGGGGTGGTTGTTATCCGTGCGTAACCCCCAGTTTCACAGCAAAAGTATCCCCCATCTTTTATAAAGTTTGGCAGGCGTTTTTTGAGGAGTGCGAAGTTTGGCGATTTGGTTCAAGTTCCGGCGTTGCGTGAAGCGATTGAGTTGGTAAATACTGGTCAAAGCGAAATCACATTTGACGCCAGTTTGTTTACGGACGGAACGGCGTCAATTCAACTTGCGGACGAGTTGCCGACAATCACAACCGCGTTGACGATTGACGTCACGTTCGAAAATAACGCCGGCAAATGGGGCGGCGGATTGTATCTTATACTCTTTTCGCTAATGAAGCAGCGCTTATCAAGTTGGCGGCGGTGTTAAATCCTAAATTTCAATCGTTCAAAATGGCTGTGTCGTTGACGAATGGAGTTATAACAGTGGTTCCGCCGATTTGACTGTCGCTACGGGCGATTTTATTCCACAAGAATTAACCACGCGATTCGGGAAAGCTCTTGCCAAAAACACCGGCGCGACAATGACCATCAACAGTCGCGCCGCATTGATTAAATATTTGAACGACTTTGACGAGTTTATTATTGACGATGATGATGTGTTTGCGACTTGAGAGACTTTCAAAGATTCTCTTATTCTTCGTGGTGAAGAAAAGGTTTCAGGTAACAGATACCAGTGTCCAGAGTTGGTTTTCAACACGCGAGAATCAAACGCCGTAGGAGTTAAAAAATGAAAAGTGAAAGTAAAAAGTGAAAAGTTTCGCAAGCGGAATTTTTCGCTCTGGGATTGAAACAATCATTTGCCCCACTTTAAAAATCCTTTGTGAAATCTTCGCGATTCTTCGTTCTTCGTGGCAAACGTAGCGGAGTTGAACAATGCGAACCTTATTTTCCGAACAAAACAACCTCAGTAGCCAGACGTCGCGCGCTCAAAAACAACCTTATTACCTTATTTTTTTCTCACACAAAGGCGCAAAGTCACGAAGGAATAAAATTCCCCTTCACCGGGGGGAATTTTCATGGGAAACTCCTACAGAGTTTCTTTTCTTCTCGCGCATTTCCTACCCCCAGTTCCCTATTGTTTCACGCTCTCCGAAAGTTCCCGCCAGCGATTGATAATTACTTCAACCGATTCACGGTCGGAAGGGGGGAGATTTTCCAAAATAGGTACGGATTTAGTACAAACGGGATTTGAAAATCAATGTAAACCACTTGTATTTAGAGAGTTATGGCGTAATTTACTATTCATTAGAGAAGATTTTACGTCTCTTGCAAAAATTTTCGGCGTTTGGTAAAATACTAATAAACGCAATGACGCGGACAAAAATTCCTTAAACTAACGAGAAAGATTCCAATCATGCCGGATGAAAACGATTTTCACACGTCCGAAGTTTTCCCTGAATCAAAAAACGACGCGTACTCCGCGCCGCCGAGTTCGCCTTCGCCGCGATGCGAGAAAGGAATTCGCGTTCCAGTCAAGTCGGGAACGCAGGAAATCCGTATCATTTGCGGCGGCGGTTCGACGGGGCGGACGCTGTTGTCGGGATGTTTCGGAGCAATTATCAATCTTGCCGGTTATTTGATCGTGTTTTGTCTGCTGTTCGGAGCGTTGGCGATGATTGGCGGCGAATCGTCGTCGGCGATTCACGAGGAACATGTTTTTGGCAAGAAACATGCGAAACAAAAGGTTGCTGTTCTCACGGTGGAAGGAGTCATTTACGACGGCGAGGGAAGTCATTTCATCAAGCAGCTTGAAAAAGCGACGGAAGACGACGCGGTGAAAGCGATTGTCTTGCGGATAAATTCGCCGGGCGGAACCGTTGCGGCAAGCGATTATTACCATCACAAGATTCTCGAACTGAAAAAGAAACGGAACATACCGATTGTTGTCAGTATGGGAGATATGGCGGCGAGCGGCGGATATTATATTGCCGTAACCGGCGATGAAATTTTTGCGGAGCCGTCCACGCTGACCGGTTCCATCGGCGTCATTATGCCGAACTACAATCTTTCCGGTTTATGTGAAAAAATCGGCGTGAAATCGGACGCGATAACGAGCGGACCGCTCAAGGAACTCGGCAATCTCACGCGGGAAATGACGCCCGAAGAACGCGACGTATTAAAAAGTATCGTGCTGGATATGTTCGCACGGTTCAAAGAAATCGTTTGCGACGGGCGAAAGGCGTTGCGGGACGATCCCGAACTTTTGAAAGAAGCGACGACAGGTCGGGTGTTTCTCGCAAAAGACGCTTTGGAAAAACGTTTGATTGATAAAATCGGTTATCTTGACGAAGCGATTGAGAGCGCTGCGGAAAGCGCCGGATTGACCGAAGGGGAGTATGAAGCGGTACGTTACGAACCGCCGAAATCGCCGTTGGACTTATTTTTTGGATCAAGCGGATTAGAGAAAGCCGCCGCGATAGCGTCGCAGAATCAAACGTCGCTTGCAGTAGAAATGCTGGACGAACTCGCAACGCCGAAAATGTACTACATCTACCCCAGCGCGTTACCGATAAGAAAATAGGCGGGAGAACTGATATTCATTTGAACTCCCCGCTTAAAAATTAAAATTCCAACCTCAAGGAATTCTCATGATAAGAATAGAAGTAAAACAAATAAGCGGTTGTACGGTGGTCAGATGTCTGACTTCGAAGCTCAACGATGAATACGCGATTCAGGAGTGGGGCGACGAGTTAACGCAAGCGGCGGAATCGGTCGGCAAAGCGTTTGTCGTAGATTTCAGTCAGGTGATGTTTATGTCGAGTTCGGCGTTACGGGCGCTGATTACGCTGCAAAAGACGGTCGCGTTGCAGAACGTGCCGTTATTGTTATGCGGTTTAAACGACAGTATATTAGAGATTTTCAAAATTACGAACCTTGATTCGATTTTCAAAATCCGCAAAGGGACGGAAGAAGCGATTCGGTCGCTTCAGTATTTGGAATGAGGCGTAATTCATTGCGGTGAAAGGGACGCGGCATGTCACAACCGGCTCAAAACAAGTTGGAATCGGCGTCGGTTTGGCGTTGCGACGTCTCGGTTTCCAATCAAACGGACGCGCGGGAGCGGCTTGCAGAACGGCTTGCGGAGCAGATGTTGTTATTGGAATGGGCGGAGAAAGACGTCTTCGACGTACAAATTGCGTTTGAGGAAGCGTTGACGAATGCGGTAGTTCACGGCAATCATTCCGACCCGTTAAAATTGGTACACGTTCAATGTTTGGTAACGGCGGCGGAGGTCTGCCTGTCGATGCGAGACGAAGGAACGGGATTCAATCCTGAAGACGTTCCCGACCCGCGGCATCCCGACAATCTTCACACTCCGTCGGGGCGCGGCATTATGCTGATTCGTCATTTCATGGACAAAGTCGAGTTCACGCCGTCGGGAAACGTCGTAACAATGACGAAATATCGGAAGACGCAATCGCAGAGATTGTAGAGACGTCCTGTTGTTTTTTACTCAATACGGCGGACTGCCGGAATAAAAGCGCTTGTTTGCGATTCCGTTTTCTCCCTACTTGAAACAATGGGAAAGTAATGATAAAATAAAAAACTTAATGGAAACGATGTAAAAGTTTTTTCAATACGTTACGTTATTTTTCGGGTCGGTAGCTCAGTTGGTTAGAGCAGGAGACTCATAATCTCTTGGTCGTGGGTTCAAGTCCTACCCGACCTATTTTTACTATTGTCACTAGTCGCATCATTTTGCAATGTCTCGTAATTTAAGGCGCTTCTGTTTTCCGTTGCGATTTTCTTCAAGCTATTTCCGACGTGTTCAGGTACGGATTTAGTACAAACGGGAGAGACCTGTTTCGATACTTGTTTTTCCGATTCAGACAACGATTGATTTCCTGTGCGTTTTTCAAGATAGGTACGGCTTTTTTCAAAATTTCCCGTGTTTTTCGAGTTTCCTGGACTAATACCGCCCTGCGGGTCGTTCGTTGGAATTTCATAATCGCTTAATTGAACCCGCAAATAATGTTCTTTTGCTGCCTTTTGAGAATGTCCTATCCACTCGCTTTCGCATATCGCCCCAAACTGTCTTAAGCATCTGTTCGACGCGGTCAACCGCATGTTTTGCGCCGGCTTCTCCCAAAGTTTTATTCCCGCTCTGGTTGCAAGCCGATCAAAAAAACCTCCCATTGATTGCCTTTTGGCGTATTCCGTAAAAAGCAAATCCTGCCCTTCCGGTAACGTTTCCAATACGTCAAGCAAGTACGGTCTTAACTCTGGGAACACCGGACAAATGCGAGTCGCTTTCCCTTTCCGTTCCGTTTTGGGAGAGTGAACGACAAACCTGTCGCGAGAGTTTCCCGTTTCAGCGTTCGTATCCCAAATGATTTCAGACGCCCGCAACCCTCCTAATTCCGACGGGATACGTAATCCCGCGTAAAAACCCAAAGCGATAATCAAACGCTGTTTCGCGTTCCCGCAAGCGTCGATAAGGGCTTGGGCTTCGTCGTTGGAAACAATAGAGTCGCGGTCTTTATTGACCTGACTGCCGGTTTCAACTTCGCTAAATGGGTTTTCATCAATGAGTTTCCGCCGCTTGGCGACGGTAAAAACTTGTCGGGACTGTTTGACGATTCCGGCAATGTACGCGACTGCGTACCCGTCTTGTACCATACTGGAACGGAACAACGCCGTCGATTCCGCCGTAATAGATTTTAACGGAACGTCTCCGAAGTAATTCCCCAAAAAAACCATTGACGTATTAAACGCCGTCCGCGTTGACGGTTTCCAGTCCGTTCTTTCGGCGATATACGCTTCGACAAACGATTTCAACATTCGTGATTGACGCGGTTTCACCAGATTAACCGCCGACAGCTTCTCATGCAATTCGTCCCCAACGGTCCCTAGCCGCGCCGCAACGTCGGAAGGGTACGGCATTCCCGCAAGATTACACGCGAGAATCCGGTCAACGCGGCTTTGAACCGTTTGAGCCGTCTTTAACGGCGTCTTGCTCAAATAAATCGTTTGTTGTTCCTTGCGAACATAAAACTTTATGCGACGCGCAATGACCTCGCCGGTCTTGTCTTTTACGGAAACTAAACTTGACATGTCATTTTCCTTTATTTCTAAATATTATAATTCATTTCAACAAAACGCGCAAGATGACAATCTCTTGCAAAAT
>JAISZO010000177.1 GCA_031269105.1 Planctomycetaceae bacterium
CGGCAGATACTTTTTCAGAAACGCAACGGCAAGCGCGACGACGCCAAACGTTTCCTCGAAAAACGTGTTGTGCGTAATCTTGTACTCGTCTTCGACGTTGCTTTTTCGCTTGCTCATCGCTTTGTCTCCACGCCGTAAATTTTAACTCCACTCAATAATATTATACTTTGGTTTATCAGAAAAACAAGAGTATTTTTGACCGCTGAAACCATCTTCCGAAAACTTGTTTTCGTGTCTGCATTGATAAAATTGGAACAAAAATGAGGCATTGTTTTGATAAAATAGATTTTCCTTTGAAACAACGTCGTTCTTCAATTTGCTTTTGAAGAAGTCGAAGGTTGATTTTGAACGTTAAAATTGCGTTCTACGCGGTCTGCCTCGCTTGGACGTCTCCTTGCGAATAGATGTTCTGAACCTTCGACTTCAAACGAATTACGAATCCGCCCTTTCTTGCGGAGAAATGAAATTTTGTTATATTAAATGGAAAATAATTTTTAAATTTCGTTTTTATTGAAAAATCTCACCGTTAAAAATGCCAACTTACGATTACCATTGCGACGCCTGCGGGCATGAGTTTGAAGAATTTCAGTACATCAAAGAAGAACCGCTTCGTAAGTGTCCGAAATGTAATAAGTTAAAACTGCGGCGGCTCATCGGTTCCGGCGCTGCAATTGTGTTCAAAGGAAGCGGATTTTATCAAACCGATTACCGTAGCGAATCGTATAAAAAAGACGAATCGGCGGCAAAAAACAATTCTTCCAAGACGTCGTCCGGCAGTGAAAAAAAATCCGATTCCAAACCTGTTGCGTCGGATAAACCTTCTTAAATTTACAAGGTTGAAAGATGTCCGCTTTTTTTTGGCAAATTTTGACGATTGGTCTTGCCGGAGCGTGCGGAACGTTGGCACGGTTCGGCGTTAATCAAACGACGTCGAGAATTTGGGGCAATTATCCTTATGGAACAGCGATCGTCAATATTCTTGGTTGTTTTCTGTTCGGATTTTTGACGGGAATTTTTTTTACGGAAAAATTTCCCGCACAATATAAAGTCGTTTTGCTCACCGGATTTCTTGGCGGTTTTACGACTTTTTCCGCGTATGCTTACGAAATTGCCGAATTTCTCGAACATCAGCGTTATTTGACAGCTTTGTTTCATTTTGGCGGACAAAATTTTTTAGGAATTATCGCAGTTTTTCTGGGACTTTTTCTCGCCAAAAATCTTTGGTAACGCTTCATGTACTCGTTACCCATGACATTTAACAACTTCTATTACGCATCCTAACCTTGTTTACAACGCTCTTCTTACCCGATGTGCCGATTTTCCGAAAATTGGTTTCGGAGATTCTTTTTCTTCCGAAACAATTTGCGAAACCGCTTCAAAGTTTTTGAGTTCGGCGCGTTTGAGTAATTGATTGATTCGCATTTCAATTCGCGTTAATTCTTGTCCTTCTTCGGCGGTGACAAACGTGTAAGCGGTTCCTTCGCGTCCCATGCGTCCGGTGCGTCCGACGCGATGAACGTAATCGTCGCAATAAACCGGAATGTCGTAATTGATAATATGCGAAATGCCGGAGACGTCGATTCCGCGTCCGACAACGTCGGTGGCGACAAGAATTTGCAAATCTCCCGCGCGAAAATGTTTCATCACGCTGTCGCGCACGCTTTGCGACATGTCGCCGTGCAGAGCTTCGAGACTTTTAAATTGATCTTCCAGTAATCGTTTGAGACGATCCGCTCCGCGTTTTGTACGGCAAAACACAATCGCCTGTTTCGGATTCTGTTCTTTCAAGAGACAAATTAAACCATCCAATTTTCGGTCGATATCAATTGTGATGTAATATTGATCGATGGTTTCCACCGCCATTTGCTTTTCGGAAAAATCAAGAACTTTCGGTTCCCGCATGTAACGTTCCGCAAGCCGCACTACGTCTTTCGGAAGAGTTGCGCTGAACAAAAGCGTTTGACGGTTCGACGGAGTCAATCGCAAAATCTTTTCAATCACCGGACGAAAACCAATGTCAAGCATTCGATCCGCTTCGTCCAAAACGACCCAGATTAACGATTTGAACGTCAACGCATTTCGCCGCGCTAAATCTAAAATCCGTCCCGGCGTTCCGACAACCACATCAACGCCTTCTTGAAGTTTGCCGATTTGTTGCGCAATCGGTTTGCCGCCGTAACATGCGGCAATTTTGATATTGCGTCCTTTCGCCAATTTTTCCGCTTCGTCGCGTACTTGAACCGCTAATTCGCGAGTCGGCACAAGAATCAACGCGACAGGTTCGTTTCCGGTCGGGCAAGCGTCCCAACCCTCAAGAATCGGAATGACAAACGCCGCCGTTTTGCCGGTTCCTGTTCGCGCTTGTCCCATGACGTCATGTCCGGCGATAATTTCTGGAATCATTCCCGCCTGCACCGGCGACGGTTCGTTATAATTTGCCGCATGAAGCGATTCCAACGTTACTTGAGAAAGCTGCAAACTACCAAATGTTTTCGGCAAGTCGTTTCTTTCCGCATCTTCAAACGCATCCGCCGACGTTTGAGAATCGTCAAATTTTGTCTCCAAAGAATCGACGGACGCCGATTGTTGTTTTTGACCGCCGGATTTCCCGCGTTTTTTCGACAATTTTTTTGAAGAAACTTGCGAAGTCGGCGACGTCTTTTTTTCGTCAACCGATTTGCCAATCAACTCGCTCGGTTCTTTCGACAATGTTTCTTGACGGAATGGGGTGGCGTCGGTGAAATCGGCGCTTTTTCGCTTTTTTTTTACCGTCTGTTCCGATTCTTGTTTCGTCGGCGTTTGCGGTTTCGGCTGTTGTAATTGCGATGATTGTTTCACCGGCGCGGGTTTCGGAACTGAAGAAGGAGAAACCGGCGGCGCAACTTTCGGCGGTTCTTCAACAGAAGAAGACGTCGTTGGATTTTTTTGCGGTTTCTGATAACGTTTCTTTTTGCCTTGCGCGGAAATTTCCGTTTCCGTTGTTACGGCGGACGTCGCGATTACCGGAGTTTCCTGCGGAACAAACGCCGCCGTCGGTAAATATGTTGCCGAACATTTTGGCGCATCGTCAATGACAAGATTTGCCGCTTCTTTGCGAATCGCGCGTTCCTGTCGCGTTGAACGTTTCAACATTTTTTTCGTCGCGTCGATCCACAACGAAATCACCGCGCCTTTCGACAACGCTTCCGACAATTGATGCGTTGCCGCAACTGCAATCGGTGGCTCGGCAATCGTGTTTTCCGCAACGGGCGGTTTCGATTGCGGTTTGTTGTTCGGCGGATTTTTTGCCGTTTTTTTACTTTGAGACGGATTGACGTTTTTTTGCTTTTGTTGTCCGTTCTTCTGATTAGAATGTTTTTGTCCCCGATCGGACGCGGCGGGCACGTTCGCTTGTTCGTCGTCGGCAACCGTCAAACCTTTATCGTCTTCATCGTCAAACAAACGCTCGTCTTCGTGCATCGACAATTGACGCTGCGACTGTTTTTGCTGCGATTTTCCGCGAACATTCGCGTTAAGCAATGCCGAATCGGAAACAACAACCGCATTTGAAACAGACGTCGCCGTATTCTCGGAAGCGGCGGCGTCCGTACCGGTTTTTTTCGTAGCGTTTTGTTGTTTTTTTTGAGATTGCGATTTCTTTTGGGATTTCGTTTTCTTCTTCGCTTTTTCCGCTTTCATTGCGGCGACTTTTTTCTCGATAGGCGTGTCGTCATCGTCGTCGCCCCAATCGTCGGAAAATTCTTCCCAAAATGCGCCGTAACTGGGAATTTGATCGAAGACGTCATTTTCCTGATAGTCCGTCGTTTGTTGCGAAGATGATAATTGATTTTTTTGCGGATTCCGTTTCTGTCTGGAATCGCCGGATTTTTGATTTTTATTCCTAGCCAAGTTTTACTATTCCTGTTTATCAAACATATATGATACCCTTTTATTCTCTGTCATTGTATTGAAAAAATGACAACCCAATTTTAAGCGAATTTGCGTTGGCTTTCAAGAAAAATATTTTTCAACAGGATTTAACAAGAGATGATGAATGATGAAAATCATGCAATCTTTGTCGTCATGTTTGAAAAGTATTATGTTTTTATCTGTTGGACGCAACAAAAGCCGATATTCATTTTTGCAAATTCAACTCAAACTTCGGACAACCGCAAGAGACGTCCGAATACTTATCTTTTAACTTTTAGTTTTTCACTTTTCTCATCTCTTATTCTCCGGTCATTCCGCAACAACGCCGATACCATTTTCGCTGAAATTCGACGCCGTATTTTTCGGTAATTTTTTGCCATTCGTCGGCAACCAAATCGAGCGCGATTTGCGGTTCTTTTTTACCGTCGAGCGTTTCCCGCACTTCGCGGTCGAGGACGTTCATATATTCCTCGTAACCCGGTAGCGACGGAAACACAAAAACCGCGTCCCGTTTCCAATGCGAATTTAACGCGGTCACATATTGCAACTGCACCGACTGATCCCGCAAAATTTCTTTTTCAACCCATCGCGACGTTTGACGCACTTCGCTGTTGCGTCCAATACCGGATTGCGGCGACGAGGAAAACACTTCCGTTCCCCATTCTTCGCCGGAAATCCAGAGCAGCAATTTCAACATACTTGCCGGTTCGGGCGTTTCCGCCGAAATCATCCCAACATGACCTGAAATCAACGTCGGAATTTGCGACGGTTCGTCGCGCCAACGGTCGTCCCACGCTTTTTTCTCCGGGTTGAATGCTTTGACCGAGCCGGGAATCATAGCGATTCCAGCTTTAAATTCCGATTGTTCCGGCGACAATTTTTCTATTTGCGTAGATTTTTCCGCCGAAGTCGGATAGGTAATCGCCAATGCCGTTTGTCCTTGCCAAAACGCATTGCGGACTTCCGACGGCGACAAACGCGGCGTTTGGGGCGAATTTGCGTTGCACATTTCCATCAACGCCCGCACAAACGGTTCCGTTGCAATCAACGGTTTCATCGTTTTCGCGTCAAACACCGTCGAATAATAGTCGCGATGCGTCGCGTAAGACGCAGACCGCGCGAAAAACGATTTCGCCGCCCAACTTGGAGCGGTCGGTTCCAGCGACGCTACCCAATTTTCACCGTTTGGGGAATGAATCTCTTGCAATTTTTTTCGCAAGTTTTCGTAATCCTCCCAGTTTTTCGGCGGTTCCGATCCTAATTTTTGCAAAAGGTCGGCGCGATAATAACAAACGAAAAACTGCGACCCAAACGGGACGAACATTTCTTCCGGTCCGAATTTACTCAATTTGTTTTTGTAAGTATCGAGCAGATCAGACCATACGTCGTCCGGCGCCGACAAATGCACTTCGGAAGAAATTGCTGTCGGATACCCTTTGGCGACCAACGCCGCTTGCAATTGGATAGGACAAATCAAAGCGTCGGCTTTAGGTTTTTCGAAATCGACAAGGAAGCGCTCAATCGACGTTTCTTCAACGGCAAGCGATGCTTGCGTCAATTCTTCCCATGTTCCGGCGACCTGATTAATTTTTTTAGCAATTTCCGCATCGCCAATCACCAAAAGCGTGAATTTTCCGCCGGGCGTGACGGATCGCCAATACTCGGAACGTCCGTCGGTTTTCACATTCTTATCGGGACAACCCAACGCAAGAGACGCCAAAACAATCCCTAACATCAATCTAAAAAAAGATTTGCGTACACGATAAGTCATCAGTTTCGTTTTCGTGAAAACAGTTTCCAAGTTAAAAGATAAACGATTAAAAGTATAACAGATTTTTCAGAAAAAGTAAACATTAAATCCCCTGATATTTAGAATGTCAATAAAAAATCAATTGATTTTGTGAAAAAAGAGAGTTGTACAAAAATTTTGTATTTTATTTTCAAAAAAGATCATATAATGAAAAAATAAAGTGCGGACTGTTTTTCGATTCACAAGGCAATGAATTCACAATTTTACTGTTGTATAAAAATTATCGCATTTGCCATGACAGATAAAAAAAATTCTCCAGATATTTCCACAACTGACGACGACTTGCCGATAAACCACAAACATCGTGGTATGATGCGCCGACTTTATGATTGGGTGTTACATTGGGCAGATACGCCGTATGGCGCTCCGGCGTTATTTTTCATTGCGTTTATGGAAAGTTCGTTTTTCCCGATTCCGCCGGACGTTTTACAAATTGCTCTTTCTGCCGGAAAACCCAAACGCTCGTTTTATTACGCAACGATTTCGCTTGTTGGTTCGGTAACAGGCGCGTTTTTGGGATATTTTATCGGTTACGCTCTTTGGGAAGCGTTGCATAACGTATTTATTCCTCATCTTTTTTCGCAAGATACGTTTGATAAAGTTCAAAAACTTTATGCCAACAACGCATTTTTAGCAATTTTTACCGCTGCAATGACTCCGATTCCGTATAAAGTTTTCACAATTGCGGCGGGAGTAGGGCAAATTTCGTTGTTGATATTATTGTCGGCGTCGATTGTCGGACGCGGAATGCGGTTCTATTTGGTAGCATTATTCTTGTGGCTCTTTGGTCCTATTGTCCGAAAATGGCTGGAAAAATACTTTGAAATTCTCGCGGTTGTCTTTGCCGCGCTACTTATCGGCGGTTTCGTGCTGATAAAATACATTCTTTAAACTCATGAAATTTTTAAAATTGTAACAGGGAGAGCGGTAACTTGGTAGCTTTGGATAAGAGCGCTTGCATTAAATTGGTAAAAGAGTTATTCTTCAATGAATGAGTTGTTCTCTTGTTTATTATCAAACTCATTAATTTCAACTTAACCTTTTCATTCCCTTTCACTTAACTTTTTCTTTCATGTCCACTTTACGAACCCAAAATTACCCAACCGACCTGACCACGATTATTTTCATAAGTTCAAGCGTAATCATGTGTTAGAAGAGATTAACGAAACGCTTCGCAAACAAGTCCGCCTTCAGATAAAAATGCGGAAGTTTGTGAAAGAGAAGTGTTGTGGGCTTCGGTCTATTATAGGACGAAACGGTTGACTCGCGAAAACACACTATCAGACAAAATTGATCCGGAATATTGAGAACAAACTCAAATTACGACTCAATACGCTTATACAAACTAATTGAATTACCGCGTCTGTTGTTACAAAACAACCTCAGTAGCGCCGAATCCCTAAAAAATACAAACCTCATTACCTTATTTTTTTCTATTTTCTATCTGGTCATGTTTCAAAATGAGGTAATAAGGTTGTTTTTTGAGCGCGGCTTTGGGCTACTGAGGTTGTTTTGTTTATAAATTAGGTAAAAATGAGGTTTGGATGAAAAAATTCCGTCGAATTTCTGGTCGTAGAGCGTCATTCATGAAAAATACGCAAAGTATTTCCATTTTGGGAGCGTCATTTTTCGGCGACGCATTGGAGATGAGAAGTTACGCGATTTCCAACGCTAAAATCGCGTCATACGTTTATTTCGCGAATGAGAAAAACATCATTTTGAAATTTTCTTACCGATATTCCAATTCCACATTCGCCATGCAATCTTTGTCGGCGGCAACGCGAATCCAATGAGCATGAAAGCCGGTCGGCAACGTTGTTTTGAACGTTTCGCGAGGCGGTACGGCGTATTCCAATGCGACGGAAAATTCGCCGGAATGATCAAAATCGCATTCTAACCTAAACGTAACGCTTGTCGCCGCGTCGTGTTCTATCGTTAGAGTTTTGCCGTCGTAATTTGTCGCCAGAAACGGCGGCGACGGTTCGCCCGCTTTGACCGTTTCTCTCTTATCGCGGAGGCGTCCGATTCCTTGCGGTTTCCCAAGTTTCCAAAGGTCGTCAATTTGTCCGAACCAAAGTCCGCGTCCTTGCTCGTCGCCGAAGAAATGACCGTCGCGTTTTGCGCCGGGTTTTGTACCGCTTAAAACCAGCAGTCCGCGCCAGGAACAAAAATCGGCAATCGCTTTCTCGTGCGACGCAACCGGCTTCATCTTGGAAAAGTCCGGCGAGCGGTTGTCTTCCGCTCGCGGAATTTCATAAAACGTTCCGTCAATGTTCGCAAGCCAGCGTTCCGACTGAACTTCGCGGATTGTCCGTATTTGATTTTGCTCGATTGCAGAATCAAAATTGAAACGGCTGCGCGGCAAAAGATAACTCTTTCCGTTGAGATCGGTAACCCTAACCGCGTAAGGTAAGACCGTGACTTCCGCTTTCTTTGCCGCATTGTCAATTTTGCAAACGTCAGAAACGAATTGAACTTCCGCGTCGGTCGCGCCGGACGTTTTTCTGTCGATGAATTGCAATTCTTTCGGATTTTTCGCATCAATTTCAATTTCATAATACGTTTTGTCCGGTTTTCCGTCCACCGACGTGATTTGCCATTGCAACGATTGATTTCTCGCCGCAGGACGAATCAAGCCGGAAACAAACGATTCCAGCTTCATCAATTTACCTTTTCCTGTTTGACTGAGTGGATCGTTTACTTCCACAAATCCTGTCAAACTTTCAAAAATTTTCTGCTCTTTCGCGTCCGGTTTGCGCGGCGTGAGATAATGAAAATATGCGGTTGCTGTGCAGTTTTTATCGGCGGTGAGGCGTATCCATTCGCCGTGAAGTTCAAGTGGAATAATCCAATGAGCGTAATGATTTTTCACTTCGACTTCATGCACGTTGTGCCAATTGCCGTCGCCTTTCGCGTCGAGTTCAATCGTAAACCGCACCGGTTCCGCCAAATCATGTTTCAAATGCAAAATCCGCTGTTCATATCCGCCGAACAAAAACGGATCGGACGGCTTGCCCGATTCGACTGCGTCGTTTTTCCAAACGCCGCCCCATCCCGACGGCGAGCCGAAACGTTTTAATTCGTCCGCCGTACCGAACCAGAGATTCGATTGCGCTTGTCCGCACATCGGATTTTCCATCATCGCCGCTTCGTCTGCCGCAAGAATAATTTTTCCCTGCCAATGCGCGACGTCGGGAATATACCGCAAATGCGTTGCCATCGGACGGATTCCCGCCGTATTCGACGCCGAAAACGTTTTCGGAAAATCAAAAATCGAAGCGTGTTGAATCATCGCCAAACGTTCCGGCGCATATTCGCGGATTCGGGGCCACTCGGTGTACCAGCCGTGCCGATGGTCAAACGCGCGGCTTGCTTTCGGCAATCGAAACGTGAACCATTTGCCGCCGTCGAGAAGTTTGAGAATGACCGAATTTTTATCCCAGCCCATTGCCCAAAGCGGCGACTTATCGTCCGGCGAACCGTCAATTCCACCGGGTCCGGTTACGTCGGTGAATTGTTTGCGTTCAATAATATTGAAAGTCTCTTGTCCGTCCCACTCGACAAGCGAGCCGACTTCTTCCTGATTTTTCGATTTGCCGCCGACAAGCAATTCTTTATACGCCCATTCGTTTTCTCCGTTGTTCGCGAACACGACTCGGTTTTGCTCAGTATAAGCTCCTTTGCCGTGCCAGCCGGGAAACGGTTTATTGAACAGTTTTTTCACGTCCAGCGTGTTGACGTTGACTTCGTAGATCATTCCTTCCATGTCGTAATAATAGATCGTCGTTTCCGGCGATTGCAAATGCCTCATCGCTGCGGTCATCCGCCCGACAAGTTTTTGCACGTCGCACGCGCGGACTCCGCCGTTGGCGTCGATGAAATAAGGACCGATGATCAATTGATTCGACTCTTTGTGAATCATTCTCGCCGCGTGCGTTCCGCCGACGCTTTCCGGTCGGATTGCGAGATTCATGTTCGAGTCGACTTCGTACAATTTATCGAACCCGCCGCGAATTTGATGCTGCGGATAAGAAACGTACCAAAGTTTTCCCGCCCAAACGACGACCGCGCCAATTCCCGATTCGCCGTGCGCGTGACGAACTTTCGCGTTGGGAGTATTCGGCGGCTGATTGTGCGTCGCAAGATGCGGATACACGCCGCTGATTTGCAAATACTCCGTCTGTTTTTCTTGCGATAAAACAAAGGAATAAGAACAAACGCTCAGACAGATTGCAAACGTGAAAAAGATTTTTGAGGTCATGATTGTATCTCCGTTTTTTTGTAATTTGAATGGACAGGCGCTCAACACAGAGCGCCGCTCGTCAATCTCCAATATTTAGGCATTAGAACAAACTTTCAAACGCTTGTCAATCAAATGCCGGACGGTTTATACGATTCTTTTTTTGTATCGAAGTCAAAGTTGGCTTCTTTCGTTCCTTCCGGCGGAACGGTGAATGTCATTTCTCCGTTAGTTGCGCGAGTCGGAATTTTATAGGGAATCGGCGTGCTTTTTGTGACTCCTTCGACCGGATTTCCCGGATTTGGATCAACCCAAGAAATGTAAACGACATATTCGCCGGGAATTGCGCCGCGTTTTTTAGAATTCATAAGCGATAAAGAAAATTCTCCGTTAGCGTTTGTCATGCCGACAGCAGCTTCAGGCATAACGTCTGCTGAAGTCAACGGTTGAAACAAAACGGAAATATCTTTTGCCGGTTCGCCGTCAAAAGTCACGCGACCGGAAACTCTTGCCGTTTTTACGCCGCATCCGGTAAGCGTTAAAACAAAAAACAATAACATTCCGATAGAACAAAATTTTTTCATTGTGAAATCTTTTTTCGTTGAAGGTTGAAAATGAAGTTTGGGCAACTCCTACGGAGTTAGGAAATTTTTTAAGCCGCGCACGCGGCGGTATCATGCGTAACCGGCGGTGAAACCGCCGGAAAGCGACGCGCGCAAAAACAATCAAGCCCCGCATGGAGCGAAATAATAAAACGTATGGTCATGAATTACGCCGTCCTGCGGGACTTGTTGTTATTTCGCGCAATTTTAATTTTTACGGTATGCTGACCGCTTCTGCGTCTGCAACCGCACAAAGACATCCCCAAACGCCGATCATTTCCCGATTTGTACGGTTCGCTGCGTATCCCGCACCGACATTGATTGTTTCGGAAATAAAATGAACAGAGCCGTCGGAAGCCGAAGCATTAAATCCGCCGGTGTGATATGCTCCCGCAGAACGCCCACAGTACCAAGTTGCGTTGTCGCCGCTTTGTCCGCATGTTTGGATGCACATATTCCAATCATGAGATTTCAACGTTGCTGAAGTCGGCGAGGATGTATAAACATGATTTGCCGGAATACTCGACCAGAACGTTGCACGTCGGGTTTGACCGTTTCGCGGGCGATGTCTTTCAACAAAGAGCATCGTGTTCGATGTACCGTCTGTAATTGATGCAAATGTTTCCACTTGCCGTACTCCTGACTTTCCGCCGGACTGGTAATATGTGTGCATTACGCCGCGCATGTAACTTCGTACATCGCCGCCCGCACCGCCGTCTTGGTCCCACCACCAACTGCCGCCGGTATTCGCGCCGCCGACCGCTTTGTACGATGTGAAGTATTGTTCAAAGGCGGTGTATTGTCCATGCGTAGCGGAACCGTTGTCGTTTCGTTCGGTTGCAGGATAATCGCGTTGACCGGCGCCAATATCGGACGGACATTCATAACATTCCATCCGCATTTGCGCCAATTCCTGATTTCGCCCTTGATTCGCCGCATTGACGGCGCCCGGCGTATGATTTTCCATTCCAGCCGCTCCGAAGTACATGTCCCAAGCGGCTTGTTGTTCGATGTAAGGGAGAATACTCACTCCCCACATCGAGTAGAACAGCCACAACGAACCGGCGGGATTGCCGTTGTTTCGACAAAACGAACCGAACGGGAAATTTTTTTGCGTGTCAGCGTAGTTGTGACAAGCAAGTCCCAATTGTTTCATCTTGTTGGAACATTGCATTCTTCTTGCCGCTTCCCGCGCGGCTTGAACCGCCGGCAAAAGCAGCGCGATCAGAACTCCGATAATCGCAATCACAACTAACAATTCGACCAGCGTAAACGCCCGGCGAATCAAAGATTGTTTTCCGAATCGGGCAAAAACGCACGAAAGGACAGAAGCGCTCGTAATAACGCGGGCAAAAAAGAGAACAATACGGGATAGAATTGTTCCGTTGCCTTTGTTTTCCATCTTTGCGTAATCAATAACGTTCGCCCCCCCCCCCCCCCCGCACGAGATGGTCTGATTCTGCGAAACGCCCAATTCTGGGCTTGAAAATGAACCAGTTGTACTCAAATCTGGTTTTAGCATTTTGAAATCTCCTTTTTAAAAGGTTTTTTGAAATTGAATTGACAAAAATCACAGCGATTTTGTTAATTCAGTAAAGTGTATAACTTGTTATTATGCGCAAATAATCGGCAACGTCAATACGAATTGTCGGAAAATTGGGGTTTTCTTGAAAATATTTCATAAGTCAAAAAATGAGGATTAAAACAGGAAAAAGAAAAGACGTCAAACCCATTGACCGCGAAAATTAGACCAACCAAGTTTTCAATTCACCACATTGATCGGTTTGCCGTCGAGAAACAAACGCAAATTGGCGGCGGTTTGTTCCATGAGACGCAGCCGCGCTTCTATCGTTCCCCACGCGCTGTGCGGCGAAATATAACAATTTTTCGCCGTCAAAAGCGGATTGGATTCAAGCGGCGGTTCTTGCGATAACACGTCTAATCCCGCGCCGGCAATACGATTTTCGTTGAGCGCGTCGGCAAGCGCCGCTTCGTCGATAAGCAATCCGCGAGCGGTGTTGACGACAAACGCAGTCGGTTTCATTCGAGCGATTCGTTCCCGCGACAACATCTGACGATTGGAATCGGTCAACGGACAATGCAACGAAACAAAATCGCTTTCCGAAAGAAGCGTATCAAAATCGACAAATAAAATTTCTTGCCGCGACGCTCCAAATAATTCGCGTGCGCACGGCGAACGTAAATCTCCGGCGCTTTGACTTCGGCTTGGCGTAAAAACAATAATCTTCATGCCGAGCGATTGAGCGACAAGCGCCGTTGCGCGCCCGATTTCCCCAAATCCGACAATACCGAGCGTCTTTCCCGACAATTCGATCATCGGCGTTAAGCGATAGCAAAAATTTTCGTTCCGCGACCAATCGCCGTTTCGCACGGAATCAATATGCTTGCTCAAATGAAACGACAAATTAAGAATGTGCGCGATTGTCAATTGTGCGACGGATTCCGTGCTGTATTTCGGAACGTTTGCGACTGTGATTCCCAACTCCCGCGCGGCTGTCAAATCGACGACATTCACGCCGGTTGCCGGGACGCCGATATATTTCAAACGCGGCAACTGCCGTAGCGTTTCACGCGACAACGCAACTTTGTTTGTGATCACGACGTCCGCATCCGCCGCCCGCGCCGGAATTTCCGCAATCGGCGTAACAGGATAAAGTTCCACCTGACCAATTGCCCGCAACGCGTCCCAATCGCCCAAGTCGCCGGGATTTAAAGCGCAACCGTCGAGAATGACTATTTTAATACGAGAAGAGTTCATTGTTTATACGATAGATTAAATTTGCCGCTTGAAAATAAATTTAGGAATTCTCTAAAAACTCCTTTGCTACAGTGAAATCGTTTTTTGAGAGATTCGCAAAGCTAATGAAAATCCTCGAGTTTTTACGAGAAAAATAAAAAGAGAGTCCAATCTTGTTTTTATCCTACCAAAAACGAATCGGCTTATCAAGTTTCATACCGGAATGATTGGCTCATCCTATAATCACAGAAATCAGAGTTCAGACAAGTATGAATCGCGGTTTAACCTTCGTTTACAAATAATCCTGAATCGGCGTAACGTTGGTTTCGGGGTTTTGTTTGATGTAGCGGATGGCTTGAATCCATGCGCGTGCGCCGCGGATGGTGGTGACAAGCGGGATGTTGCGGTGAATGCACGTTGAACGGATTGTTACTTCGTCACGGTGCGGATTCTTGCCCGACGGCGTGTTGATGATTAGTTGAACCTGATTGTCAATCATCAAGTCCAAAATGTTCGGACGCGCGCCTTCGACGATTTTCGCAACTGTCCGCACTTCAATTCCCATGCTCTCTAACGTTTCGCTCGTGCCGCGCGACGCGATGATGTTGAAGCCGAGATTCTTCAACTCTTTCGCTACCTCGCCGACGTAGGGTTTGTCGGAATCTTTCACCGAAATGAATACGTTGCCTCCTTGTGGAATAGCAAGTCCGGCGGCAATTTGACTTTTCGCAAATGCCGCGTCAAACGAATGGTCAATCCCCATGACCTCGCCGGTTGATTTCATTTCCGGTCCGAGTTTCGCGTCCACGCCGGGAAACCGAGTCCAAGGAAAAACCGATTCTTTGACGCCTACATGTTCCACTTCTCTTTGCGATTTGCCGATTCCCAGCGAATCAAGCGTTTCGCCAAGCATTATCTTTGTCGCAACTTGAGCAATCGGAACGCCGGTCACTTTGCTGACAAACGGTACCGTGCGGCTCGCGCGAGGATTGACTTCTAAAACGTAAGTTATGTTGTTTTTTATGGCAAGCTGCAAATTGACCAAGCCACGAACTTCTAACTCAAACGCAATTTTCTCCGCGATATGTTCAATCTGCCGCACAAGCCAATGCGGTAACGTTTGCGGCGGAATCGAACACGCCGAGTCGCCGGAATGAATCCCCGCCTCTTCGATATGTTCCATCACGCCCGCGATATAAACCCGCTTGCCGTCGCAAAGCGCGTCCACGTCAATTTCCACTGCGTTTTCGAGAAAATGGTCAATCAAAATCGGATGGTCGCGGTCAATTGTTACGTCGGCTTTCATACAATAAACGTGAAGATTTTGCCAATACTCGCGCAAATCCTGTTCGCTGAACACGATTTCCATTTTCGCGCCGCCGAGTACAAAACTCGGACGCATCAACACCGGATAACCAATCGCCGCCGCTTTGTTGACCGCTTCGCCGAGTTCAATCGCCGTCGCGTTCGGCGTTTGCCGAATGTCTAATTTTTCAAGCATCGCCGAAAAAAGATTTCTATCTTCCGCCGCCGCAATCGACGCCACCGACGTTCCGAGAATCGGCACGCCTTCATCGGAGAGCATCTGCGCAATATTGAGCGGCGTTTGTCCTCCGAATTGCAAAATCACGCCTTTCGGTTTCTCGCGCCGCACCACGCCTAATACGTCTTCGAGCGTCAACGGCTCAAAATACAAACGGTCTGACGTATCGTAATCGGTGGAAACCGTTTCGGGATTGCAGTTCATCATGATTGCTTCATAACCGCAGTCGCGCACCGCAAACGCCGCGTGACAACAGCAATAATCAAATTCGATTCCCTGACCAATCCGATTCGGACCGCCGCCGAGAATCAAAATTTTTCCCTTGTTTTGCGGATTGGAATCCACCTGCGTTTCGTCTTCTTCTTCGTAAGTCGAATAATAATACGGCGTCATCGCTTCAAATTCCGCGCCGCAAGTATCGACCAATTTACAAACCGCGTCGATATGATGTTCAAGCCGCCAACGCCGTACCGCTTGTTCGCCGCACGCCATAATTTCGCCGAGCCGACGGTCGGAAAAGCCGAGACGTTTGATTCGCCGCATCTCTTCGTCGGTCATCTCCGTCAGTTTCGTTTTTTCTAATTGTTGTTCTTCGGCGACAAGTTGTTGAATCTGCCGCAAGTACCAAGGGTCGATTTTCGTGATATTTTGAACTTGTTCGACCAACGCGCCGAGACGAAACGCTCTCGCCATTTGAAACAGCCGGTCGCGCGACGGCGTGTACATTTCAAGCAGTAATTCGTCGAGCGTTTTTGATTCCGCGTCCGCGTCGCTGGGTGCGCCGAGTCCGAATCTTTTGAACTCCATTGAGCGGATTCCTTTTTGCAACGCTTCTTTGAACGTGCGTCCAATTGCCATTGCCTCGCCGACCGATTTCATTTGAATCGTCAGCCGCTCATTTCCGCCGGGAAATTTTTCAAACGCGAATCGCGGAATTTTAACAACGCAATAGTCGATACTCGGCTCGAAACATGCCGGAGTTTTTTGCGTGATGTCGTTAGGAATTTCGTCAAGCGTATAACCGACAGCGACTTTCGCGGCGATTTTTGCGATAGGAAATCCTGTCGCTTTCGACGCTAACGCCGACGAGCGGCTGACTCGCGGATTCATTTCAATCACGACAAGCCGTCCATCTTTCGGATTTTGCGCGAATTGAATATTGCAGCCGCCGGTTTCGACGCCGATTGCGCGGATGATACGGAACGAATCGTCGCGCATCTTTTGATACTCGCGGTCGGTCAGCGTTTGCACCGGAGCAACCGTAATTGAGTCGCCGGTATGAACGCCCATCGGGTCGAGATTTTCGATGGAACAAACGACGACGACGTTGTCCTTGCGGTCGCGCATCAGTTCCATCTCAAATTCTTTCCAACCCTCAAGCGATTCTTCGATGAGAATTTCTGTGACCATACTTGCCGCAAGTCCGTCGGCGGCGATTTGTTCAAATTCCTGACGGTTGTACGCGATACCGCCGCCGGTTCCGCCGAGCGTAAACGCCGGACGAATTACGCACGGCAGACCAACTTGTTCCAGTGCCTCCGCCGCTTCACTCATCGTATGCGCAAGCGCGCTTCGCGGCAGATCAATGCCGATATTGATCATTGTTTCGCGAAAAGCGTCGCGGTCTTCGGCGCGATGAATGACGTCGCGGTCTGCGCCGATCATCTCGATACCGAGTTCGTCAAGCACGCCCATTTCAGCGACTTTGAACGCGATGTTGAGCGCGGTCTGTCCGCCGAGCGTCGGCAGCAATGCGTCGGGACGCTCTTTGCGTAACACCGCCGCGACATATTCCGGCGTGATCGGTTCGATGTACGTCCGGTTCGCGGTTTCCGGGTCGGTCATAATCGTCGCGGGATTCGAGTTGATTAACACCACCTCGTATCCCTCTTCACGCAACGCTTTACACGCCTGCGTTCCTGAATAATCAAATTCACACGCCTGACCAATCACGATTGGTCCGGCTCCGATGATACATATCTTTTTTAAGTTTGTGCGTTTTGGCATGAGGTAAGGTAAAAGTTAAAAAGTGAAAAGTGATTTTGTTTGTGAAAGATTTTGTATTACGTCTATTGAGTAGTAACAAATTCCAATAAATTTTGATTTTCCTGAATCTCTTGTGATTTTAATTCTAATGTGTCAAAAAGTTTTGACAAATTGGGCGTTGAACTTGTTTTACTTTTTCTAATTGGTATTGCTCCTCTTTCAATAAAATAAGGATTGGCTTCCGACGATTGCTCCGTGTTTGAAAAATCAATAACAAAAAGCGGTTTATCGGTTTTTAACGCTGTTTGACCTGCTTGAAAAGTTCCGCCTGTTATGCCTGATTCTACTAAAATCATTGCGTCCGACAAACCGAGAATTGTACTATTACGACGCATGGCATTATGACTATTCCAAGTCATATCAGGAAGAAATTGCGAAATAAAAAGATAATTATCATGCGATAAGAACGGTTTTATTTCACGTTTTTGAGATGATTTGAATAATCCTTCGGCTAAAACAATAATCGTATTTCCTCCAAATTCAAGTGCGGATTGATGAGACGTTATATCAACTCCCGCTGCATAACCGCTGACAATATCAATCTCTTTTTCTATAAGCTGAATTACACATTGTTTGGTAATACTCAAACCTTTCTCCGAAGATTTTCGTGAACCGCAAAAGCCGACTGACATATTTTTTAATAAATTGAGATTTCCCTGACAAAAAAGAACCGGCGGCATATCGTTTTTTGCAAAATTTCTTAATCGGTTCGGATAATTTTTATCACCAATCCAAACCATTTCTATTTGACGTTTCTGGATTTTGTCGAATAATTCTAATGCTTTACTCTGATTTGTCAAAACTGACGCTGACATATCATAATGAATATTCAAAGCGTTCGCTAATCTTTGAGAATCATTGAATAATTCGCTTATTTGATATTCTTCCATTTGTTCTGCCAAAAGTAAAAAACGCCGTAAAATGGCTTCGCCGATTCCTTTGGTCAGTAAAAATTGTAAAATAATGATTTCCATAATTTTGACTCTCTTTCAAATATTATCCGTATCTTTTAACGTTTTGACGCACGAAATACCGAAGACATATTTTGCGCCGCGTTCTTTCAAAAATTTTGCGTAAGACCACATCGAGACGCCGGATTGATATAAATCGTCAATAATACAAACGGTTTTTCCTGTTATATCTTCATCAAACAAAAAAGAATCTGAATCGTTTTAGATATTTTGCCAAACATCAATTTTATCTTTAATAGCAAGCTCTTTCATTTGCGGTTTAGGTTGCAACAAAACAGGATTCAATAAAGTACAATGATTCGTATCTGCGATGTTTTTTACCAATTGATAAGCAAGTTTGGATTTAGATTGTTCGTTTAACGGAATTGGTGAAATTAGAACATCGCCATTATGATATGTAAAATATCGATATAGGAAATTGTATGCAGGTCGTATGGAATCAATCAATAATTGAAAATAATCGTTGTATATTTCTTTTTGCAAACTATTATTACGGTACTTCAAAGCATATTCGGCTTCCCCTAAAACTGTTCTATCTTTTTTATTTTCTGGATTATAATTCCAATCAAGAGCTAAACAATAATCCATTTCATTGCCATTTAAACAATTTTGTGTAAATTTGTTTAAACTCAGCCAAATATATCTATTGATAAAGTTTGCCCAATTGTACAACTGGTCACAATCCAAGTTCTTTTGCAATGGAAGGGAAAAACGGAGAAAAAAAGTATTCTCTTTTGGTGAGGTTTTCCAATTATGCTCTGATGCTTGAATGAATTGCGGTAAATACGCATCCAATAATTGGCAAAATTCTTTTCTAACACGAATGGTATAAAAATAATGATTTTTTATTGTTTGAAAATAAAATATACTTCGGGTTCTAAAGATAGAGCGAAATTCAGGTTGAGGTTCATCAAAGTTAATATTTTCTAAATTTATAGAAAAATTCATTACAACGGTTTCCTATTTATGTTTTTATTCGTTTATAAAATAACAAATATTAGTTTTGATAGATTCAAATTCACACGCCTGACCAATCACAATCGGTCCGGCTCCGATGATACATATCTTTTTAATATCTGTGCGTTTCGGCATGAAATAAGTTAAAAGTTAAAAACTAAAAGTGATAAAGTTTGTTTGTCTGCAAATTGCCGCGAAATTTTGAATGTTGAATCGGTAAGCGGATAACATTTTTCCTAAATAGCCGGAACATGAGTTATTCTCTAAATAATTTCTATTCTCTGTTGGTAACGCAGTCTTTCAATGAAAGACTACCTAAAATTTTAATCATTCATGTCAATGTCAGCGCCGTAACTGTAAATTTTTATTTTGACCTTCGTTGTTTTTTATCTCGTTTATATTTAAATTGTACTTTCCAAAAAATTTGACGAAAAATATTCGATATTTTCAAGGTTTTTTTAATATATTTGAATTAAATGCACTTTTGCGCACCCATCGAAGGTGTTCAAAATTACTAAAATAG
>JAISZO010000299.1 GCA_031269105.1 Planctomycetaceae bacterium
GTCCTCCTTTGACGTAAAGGTCTTCGACGTAATCCAAGGAATCCCGTTCGGCGATTTTCCTTTCAACGTTTGTCAAATACCAACCGATGGGCGGCGGCGGAAAACGTTTGCGACGTTTGCCGTCGAGAACGCCGTTTCGTTTCAGGATGCGGTTGATTGTTGCTCTCGATGGAACCTTGGGACATTTGCGTTTTTTCATTTCATATTGAATTGCATCGGCGCCAAACTCGCCAAGCGGACTTTGTTCTTTGAGTTCTTTCCGCAACGCGAGAACGCATTGCTCAACGCAAGTTTCGACGCGATTGTTTGCCGTTTTAACGTTGATCGATTTGTTCGACCAATCAACGCAATCAAGCCGTTGAGCATTCGCGCGGCTCAACCAAAATTCGACGCTTACGCCGAATTGTTTTGCCGTTTTGCGAATCGACGTTCCATGACGCACGCAAGCAACAATTTCACGACGTTGCGTCGCCGAGAGACGTTGATGACTTTTGTTTCATAACTATTAAACCTTGACTAAAAATCAATAATAAAAACTAGTATTATACATAAGGCGTCCCACTTGTCGGTGAGACTTGGCTCTTATCTTTTAGTTTTTAACTCTCCTCCAACTTTTAATTTTTACGGCGTGTCGAATGTATCACATTTTTTTATTGTTCCAACGCGAAGTGCGAGACCAACTTCGCGACCGGCGGACGTTGTTTATGATGTTCGTGTTGCCGTTGCTGCTTTATCCGATGACGGGAATTGTCTTTTTTCAAACCGGACAATTTGCTCGGCAGACGGCGGGACGAGTCTTGGTGATTCTGCCGCAAGACGTTCTTCAAAATGAAGTTCTCAACGCTTCGCAAGAAAATCAAGATCAGAAAGAATCGTCTCGTCAAAATTTGTTCCCGCCGCTTTTCGCCGTTGCGGAAAATCCCATCGAAACGCCGAAAAATCAACCGCAATTTCCTGAATTTTTCGACGAACATTTGTTCGATTCGCCGAATGCGCAGCGTTTATTGACGCTGCAATTTGAAACGGTAACGCCGGACAATATGCCGGATAATGCGCTGGAACGTATTGAACAAATCGCCGCGAAACAATTGGAAGAGAAATCGTGCGACGCGGCGATATTTCTACCGCCGACGCTGTTTTCAACATTGAGAGAAGCATTTTCTCAAACGGAAAAAGCAAACGTAATCGTTCCTGAATTTCCGCAGCCGCAATTGTTTTACACGTCGTCGAATCAAAAATCGCCGCTGGTTTTGTCGCGGTTGCGAACGGCAATTCAACGTTGGAACGCAAAGACGGGCGAATCGATTCTTCGGGATCGCGGCGTCGATCCGAAATTTGCGTCGCCGATTGACATGCGCGAAAAAGATATTGCCGAAAAGACGGAATTTCAAGGAGCGTCGTTTTGGTCGAAACTGCTTCCGGTATTATTGCTGATTTGGGCGTTGACCGGCGCGTTTTATCCGTCGATTGACCTTTGCGCCGGCGAGAAAGAACGCGGCACGCTCGAAACCTTATTGAGTTCGCCCGCCGGACGCGGCGAAATCGTTCTCTCGAAATTACTGACAGTAACGACATTCAGCGCTCTGACTTCGTTGCTCAATATTTTATGCGTCGGCGCGACGGCGTATCTTCTGGTCGCGCAGCTTGCCGGAATCGGTCTGCCGCCGCGTTGGGCGATTCTCTGGCTGACGCTTGCGCTGATTCCGACGTCGGCTCTTTTCAGCGCGCTTTGTATCGCTCTTGCGTCTTACGCGCGAAGTTCCAAAGAAGGACAATATTATCTGACGCCGCTTTTATTGATCGTTCTGCCGCTCGCGATGATTCCGATGACGCCCGGACAAGAATTGAATCTCGGTATGGCGATGATTCCGGTTTCGGGAATTGTGTTGACGCTCAGCGCGCTGCTGGAAGGCGATTATGCGGTTGCGTTGACGCATTTGCCGATCGTTTTGCTCGTAACGCTCGGTTGCTGCGTTTTGGCGATTCGTTGGGCGGTTGAACAGTTTAATTCTGAATCGGTGTTGTTTCGCGAAAGCGAGAAATTTCAACTGAAAAAACGGCTCTTGCGGTTGTTGACAGTCCGCGTTGCGCGTCCGGTTCCGCACGCGGCGATTGTTTGCGGGATTCTCATTCTTGCCGCAAAATATTTTTCGACATTATTATTGCAAAGCCAATCTGCGGAAATTTCTCTGACGTTGAATGTGTTGATCTCGCAATTCGGCGTCGTTTTAGCGCCGGCGCTTTTTATGACGGCGCTTTCGTCGTCCGACGTCCGCGAAACGTTGCGGCTGCGTTTTCCGAAATGGCACGCGATTCCGATTGCGTTTTTGCTGGCGATTGCGTGGCGTCCGATTTTAGTAACGATTTCGTGCGGAATTGAATACGCTTATCCGCTTTCCGACGCGCTGAAAGAAATGATTTTGCACTTGAGCGGTTCGATGCGAAATATGTCGATAGGAGAGTTGATTTTGCTGATTGCCGTTTTGCCCGGCGTTTGCGAGGAAATCGCGTTTCGCGGTTACATTTTAACCGGACTCGATTCGCCGCGCCGTCATTTTCGCGCGGTTGTCGTTTCGGCGATTCTTTTTGGGGCGACGCATTCCATTTTACAACAATCGCTTGCCGCGTGTATTACCGGAATTATTCTCGGCTGGCTTGCGATTCAAACGCGAAGTATTTTGCCCGGCGTCGTTTTTCATATTACGAACAATAGCGTCGGCGTTTTGACGGCGCCGCTTTCCGACCCGAAATTTGCCAAAGATTTTTTTGCGAATCATGAAACGCTCCGTTTGCTGATCGGCGACGACGCGTCGTCCGGTTTGTTGTACGGAACGATTGGCGTCGTAATTTCCGCCGTGATTTTTACAGGATTGCTTTGCGTATTGATGCGCAGTTGTCAAAAGAACTTTGATTGATTGACGAAAAGTATTTTCCCATCTTTTATAAAGTTTGACAGGTATTTTTTGAGGAGAGTGTGAAGTTTTGCGATCTGGTTTACATCGTTGATATGGAGTTCAAGTAATCAAGGATTTGGAGCAATACAAAGAACCCCGAAAGCCAGCGGTTTCAAGTTAAGATGTTTACTAACCCGAAGTTCCGGAGAAAAATGGGCTATTTTTTGACGTAGATACTGACATACAAATAAGATACGTTTCATTTGTCTTGAAAATTTGTAGCCGTGTAAAAAGTTTTTAATAGCTATTGATATAGTTTCAAGATATGTTATGATAAAGCTATGCACGTTGTCAAAATTTCCAATCGTAGTTCTTCGCCGACCTACCTTCTTCGCAAAACCTATCGGCAAGGTGAAACATCGTACACTCGGTAATATCACTTCGCTCGGAGTTGAGAAAATCGCCCGCATTGCTCAAATTTTGAAAAGAGCTGATCTTGTTCCCGCTCAATCCGCGATGACGATTCGTCGTTCTCGCACGGTCACGTAGATGCTGTCCTCGTCGCGATTCGCCAACTCGGTCTCGATAATCTGATTGCCGCCACACTGCCGCGTCAACGCAATCTTGTTCCCGCCATAATCGTTCAGCGTATTATCGTCCCGCGTTCCAAACTTGGCACAACCCGCAAATGGAACAACACGACGCTTGCCGAAGAACTCAATATTGATACCAAAAAAGAAAACGCGGATTTGCTTTATGCCGCGATAGATTGGCTACTTCAACGCCAATGTTTTATTGAAAAGAGATTAACGATCTTATCGCAACAATTTCAAAAACGGAACGAAAAAGGTCAATCTTTAACCGATGCGGAAATGGGGATTCGTGTTGGTAAGATTTTGAATAAATATCATGTTGCAAAACATTTTGAAACGACAATTGCGATCCGCCGCTTGCACGTTATCTCCGAAGACATGCCGTTGTTGTAAGAAGCGGCGACGATCCGAATCAGTCCGTCGGAAAACTGCGCCAACGACGCCACTTTAAAAAGAGCGTCGGTCGGAGTCTCCCCCTGATTCGTCAAATAAACGACGTCGTCCACTGCTTCTTCCAGTTGACGTATCTCTTTGTCCCCCGCCTGTTTTACTCGCTGCATAACAACCCTCTCTTACCTGGTATTCCCTTCTTTCAAGATAAAGGAAAAGAGAGAGATTGCACAAATTCAGCAATCAGTCGTCAAAATCTTCAGAATCGCACCAGAACACGAAAGAATCAGAACAGAATCGAATAAGAACAACCGTATTTGCAACGAAAATAGCGCCGAAGAGAAACAACCCCGTAACAAAAAGCCACGCAATATTGAAAAAGACCGAAACAGCGCCCGCCGTAACAACAGCCAGTAAACAGAAGAAGATAAAGATACTTAATCGAACAATCACGCGAACAACCGTTCCTTAAAACTCATTTTGAAATACAGGATAAAACAGAACACAGTTTTCTATCAGAGTAAGTTGCACCCGCCTGTTTTGTTCTGTTTCTCGCTACAATATTCTTGCAAAACGTTTATTTTATCCGACTTCCGCGACATGTGTTAATTTTACGCCATAGAATTAGGGCGTGTTCACGCTATTCTCGTAAAGTTTCACAAATCATTGCGGAGGTAACCAAGGAGGCATACATAATATCAAGTTTATCGTAACGAGTAAAAACACGGCGGTAAGCCTTCAA
>JAISZO010000274.1 GCA_031269105.1 Planctomycetaceae bacterium
TTGGTCGTTGCAAGAACTTTTTTCGTTCTCGAAAAAAGTACGCAAACGATTTCTTGACCACTCTATCCGATAATTTTCACTTATTCAAAAAGTGCGATTTTTAAAAGGACTACGGAATAGATGATTTTGACAATCACGAAATACTCAATCGACGTTTGTTTCGTTCTTCACGAGATATAAAACGATATTTTTCTATTTCATCTATAATTTCATTTTTTTGCATAAGAATTTTTCTCATCAATGCATATCCTAATCTTTGATATAAATTAGACATTGTCTTTCCGATTTTTGAATATTTGCAATACCCAAAACAGCCGAAAATCATATTAAAATGACTTTCGGCTGTTTCAGATTTTTCAAACGAACAAACAAATCTTGTTTTTACTTTATTGCGCCGTAAACGCCTTCTTTGTCGTCTTTTTTCAGATCGGTGACAAGGGTTTCAGTGGTCAGCATAAGCCCGGCGATGCTGGCGGCGTTAGTCAGCGCCGTTCGCACGACTTTGAGCGGGTCGATGATTCCCGCTTTGAACATATCGACATATTTGCCGCCGTTGCCGTCGTAACCGGTGTTCGTCGGCTTTTGCGAAACTTCGTCGGCAATCACGCTGCCGTCTAATCCGCAGTTTTTCGCAATCTGTTCAAGCGGCTCGGATAAAACCCGCGAAACAATATTGACGCCGACTTTCTCGTCGCCGCGCGCCGACGATTTCGCTTTCTCGACCGCTTCGCGACATCGTAATAACGCGACTCCGCCGCCGGGCAAAACGCCTTCTTGCGCCGCCGCGCGGGTTGCGTGAAGAGCGTCTTCGATGCGGGCTTTTTTCTGCTTCATTTCCGCTTCGGTACTCGCTCCGACTTTCACCACCGCAACGCCGCCCGACAATTTCGCAAGACGTTCTTGATATTTTTCGCGGTCGTAATCGCTGTCGGTCGATTCAATCATTTGACGCAACTGATCAATGCGATTTTTAATGTCCGCTTTTTTGCCGGCGCCTTCGACAATAATCGTCTTATCTTTATCGACGGTAATTTGTTTCGCGCGACCAAGTTGTTCCAACTCGACGTTTTCCAACTTCACGCCTAAATCTTCGCTGATCACCGTTCCGCCGGTCAATATCGCAATGTCCTGCAACATTGCTTTTCGCCGATCGCCGAAACCGGGCGCTTTCACCGCCGCGACATTGAGAAGTCCGCGCAAACGGTTCACGACAAGAAGCGTGAGCGGTTCGCTGTCCACGTCTTCGGCGACAATCAAGAGCTGCGCGCCTTTTTGCGCCACTTTTTCAAGCAACGGGACGAGTTCGCGGAGATTGCTCACTTTTTTCTCGTGCAGCAAAATATAAGCGTTTTCCAGTTGACAATCCATTTCCGCCGCGCGGTTGATGAAATACGGCGACAGATAACCTTTGTCAAACTGCATTCCTTCGACCACTTCATACGTCGTTTCGGCGGTTTTACCTTCTTCAACAGTAATCACGCCGTCGTTGCCGACCGCTTCCATCGCTTCCGCAAGAAGATTGCCGATTTCCGCGTCGTTGTTCGCGCTGATTGCGCCGACGTTTGCGATTTCCTGTTTTGTTGTCACCGCTTTGGCAAGCGAAGTCAAATTTGCCACCGCCGCGTCCACCGCTTTATCGATTCCGCGACGAAGCGCCGTCGGATTCGCGCCCGCCGCGATATTCTTTGTTCCTTCGCGAAAAATCGATCTCGCGAGAACGGTTGCGGTCGTTGTTCCGTCGCCGGCAATGTCCGACGTTTTCGACGCGACTTCATTGACAAGTTTCGCGCCCATATTTTCAAACGGGTCTTCCAATTCGACTTCTTTACTGACCGAAACGCCGTCTTTGGTGACCGTCGGTCCACCGTAAGATTTGTTGAGAATAACGTTCTTTCCCGTCGGTCCCATCGTCACCGCGACAACATCCGCCAGTTTATTGACGCCTTGAAGAATCTTCTTCCGCGCGTCGTCGTCAAACAGTAATTGTTTAGCCATAATGTTTCCTTTATCATTTCTTTCGATTTTATTTTAACAACAGAAAAGATTAGAAAGTGCAGAGTTGGGAGCGTGAAATTTGGAGTTTTTTATTTTACTCCGCGCTTCACGCTTCACGCTTCTCACTTAACAATCACTATTTGACGACTTTTGCGAGAATATCGGATTCGCGCAGGATTTTGATTTCGCGTCCGTTCACTTCGACGTCGCTGCCGGAGTATTTGCCGTAAATCACTTCGTCGCCGACCGCAACGCTGATTTCGCTGCGGTTGCCGTTATCGAGCAATTTACCGACGCCGACCGCAATGACCGTGCCGCGCTGCGGTTTTTCTTGCGCCGAGTCGGGAAGATAAAGTCCACCGGCGGTTTTTTCTTCCGCTTCAAGCGGTTCCACAACAACGCGGTCGTCCAACGGGCGAAGATTGATCGTTGTTTCTTTTTTAGCCATGATATTGATCCTTTCAAATTTCTATTTTTGTTTTTGAATCGATTGTAAATTTGTTAATATCGTTTTTGTTCCATCGGAACGATTTTGTTTTTGTAAATTATTTTTAACATAAGGAATTTAACCGTTTCAAACCGCGACGTTTCCGCTTTCGCGATTTGATTTTTATTTGGGGCGAATAGAAATTCGCCGCTTTATTAACTCGCTTTAACTTTTCGCTTCATTAAAACCCCATGCCTCCCATTCCGCCCATGCCATCCATGCCTCCCATGCCGGGCGCGCCGCCCGTCGGCGTCGGCGGTTCGTCTTTTGGAATTTCGGTCAGCACGCAGGAAGTCGTCAGCATCAGACCGGCAACGCTTGCGGCGTTTGTCAACGCGGTTTTCACGACTTTCGCCGGATCAATAATTCCCGCTTCGACAAGATCGCAATACGAATCTTTATCGGCGTCGTAACCGTCGTTTTTCCCTTTCATCTGACGGACGCGATTGACCACCACGCCGCCGTCAACGCCCGCATTTTCCGCAATCGCGCGAATCGGGGCTTCGAGGGCTTTTTTGACAATCTGCACGCCGAATTGTTCGTCGCCGACGGTTTCGAGTTTAGCGAGAACTTTATCGCTTCGCAACAACGCCACGCCGCCGCCCGCTACGATTCCTTCTTCCAACGCCGCTTTCGTCGCCGCGCGGGCGTCTTCATAAAGGAATTTCCGTTCTTTCATTTCGGTTTCCGTCGCCGCGCCGACGTTGATTTGCGCCACGCCGCCTGCGAGTTTCGCAAGACGTTCCTGCAATTTTTCGCGGTCGTAATTGCTGGTTGTGGTTTCCAATTCGCGTTTGATTTGTTCGACTCGTCCTTCAATCGCGTCTTTTTTGCCCGCGCCGCCGACAATCGTTGTGTCGTCGCCGGTAATCGTTACTTTCTTCGCTTTACCGAGATCGGACAATTTTACCGCGTCAAGCTGCACGCCGAGGTCTTTATAAATCGCGTTTCCGCCGGTTAAAACGGCAATATCGCCCATCATCGCTTTTCGGCGGTCGCCGTAACCCGGCGCTTTCACCGCCGCAACATTGAGAAGACCGCGCATCTTGTTGACAACAAGCGTTGCCAACGCTTCGCCTTCAATGTCTTCCGCGATAATTAAAAGCGGTTTGCTTTGCTGCGAAATCGTTTCAAGAAGCGGAATGAGCGTTCTCGCGTTCGAGATTTTTTCTTCGTGAACGAGAACAAGACAGTCTTCTAATTCGACCGTTTGCGAATCGGTTTTGTTGATAAAATGCGGCGAAAGATAACCGCGATCGAACTGCATTCCTTCCACAACGTCCACCGTCGTTTCGGCTTGCTTTCCTTCTTCGACCGTAATCACGCCGTTTTTACCGACTTTCACAAAAGCGTCGGCAAGCACCTGACCGATAGCCGGATCGTTATTTCCGGCAATCGCGGCAACCTGCGCCACTTCTTTTTTGCTTTTTTCATTGATTTGCGTCGCTTGTTTTGTAATCGCTTCGCAAACGGCGACGCTTGCTTTATTGATTCCGCGAGCCAGCGACATTGGATCGGCTCCGGCGGCAACCATTTTCAAACCTTCGAGATAAATGGCTTCCGCCAAAACGGTTGCGGTTGTCGTTCCGTCGCCTGCAACGTCGTTTGTTTTCTTGGCGGCTTCTTTGACCAATTGTGCCGCGACATTTTCTTCCGGGTCTTCGAGCGAAATTTCTTCCGCAACCGTTACTCCGTCTTTGGTAATTTTCGGCGCACCCCATCCTTTATCGAGAACGGCATTTCTGCCGCGCGGACCAAGCGTGCTTTTGACGGCGCGAGCCAGTTTCCCGACTCCGGCTGCGAGCGGCTGATACGCCGCATCATCATAAGAGAGTTTTTTTGCCACTGCGGATTCCTCCTCTTGCTGGCTTGTTTCTGGTTATAAATTTGAATTTTTGTAAGTCGTTATTTTGCAGTTGTTTGTGCAATTTTATGACGTTTTTCCACTGAATATAAGATTTCTGTTACGCTGCCAAAACAATACAAAATTTTGCAAATATCAAGATTTTCTTTCCAAAATTTTATACCGTTCATGATAATTGACAAGGTAACGTTTTTGTCCTAATCACATTAGCAATTTGTATGCCATGACCGATAAGATATTCTAACTCCTTTATTTTCAGCAAGATATGCAGCAAAAAAATTCAGAATCAACATCGATGTTTTTTTGTATTTTTCAAAAAGACGCCATTTTGACAGGCGAAAAAGCGCTAACGTCTTAAACGGCAATTCGACGGATATTTCGTTTGAGAGTCCATTTCGACTCCCGGAGAATCAAAAACGGAATTTTTTCAAATTTTTCCGCTTTCTCAATTTCGCGAGAAAACCTTTCCGAACGGCGGTGAAACTTTTTACATAAAGACTACAACCGTTTTTATCCTATTAATCCGTAAATGCGGAATGCCGAAAATATGACCGTCTTGAACAGTCAATTCGTCGTCTCATGTTTTTATTGGGAGTTTTTTTATGAAAGTGGAATGGATATCCGCTCGGGGAAAGAAACGTTGTTTTTTTCAAGTTTCTCGTTTTTTTACGCTTACCGCCGTTCTGTTGGTTTTGAACAGCCGCGTTGCGCCGGCGCAAATCAATACTTATGACGCTTTAAGCGCCGCTATCGAGACCGCAAACGATAACGCCGTTATTTGCATCGACGGCAATATTGATTTTAGCAATACTGCTGGTGCAATCATAATCAGTAAAACAAACGTAACTCTTCAAGGAAAAACGTCAAGTAATTTCGCAAATCAAATTGCGACTTTGTCCGATTCTATCGTCGCGCAAGGAAACTCCATTACGTCGGCTCAAATCAAGAACAGCGTTGATCAATTGTCGTTGAATGTCAATAGTATGTCCGCTATTAGCGCTACAAGTGGCGGGAACCAAATAAGAAAGATAACAGAGGATAGCGATGAATTTCTTACCAACAAATGGTTGACCACTCCGAGTGCCGCCGCCAGCGCCGCCAACGGTCTCAGTTTGAAAGATATCAGGTTTGATAATGTAAAAATAGAATACGACGGAAAGAAAATCACAAACGGTTTGATTGGAAACAGCCGGAAAGCGTTAAGCGATACGTCGATGAAAGATATTACCGGCAACGCATTTACCGGTATTAACGTGACGCTCAAGGGAACTTCCGATTTGCAATATCTTGCGGGCGGCGGAATTATCGGCGTTCGCGCGACGGGAGAAACGTTGACTGATGGAAAAACCGCGTCGGCAACGATGAATATTGTTTCCGGTAATTATTTTAACGACGTCTCGATTATAACAACAGAGGAAAGTAATCTTACTTTTATGAAAGCCGCTAGCACAAAGAGCGCTTATTTGGAAGGCGGCGGATTGATCGGCGTGAACGCGGTTTCTTCGCCCGACAACGTCGCCGGTCATTCTAATATCGAACAATTGAACGACAACTTGTTTACCAATGTGAAAATTCTTTCCAACGATATTATTTTAGGCGGCGGATTGGTCGGCGCGAACAATAACAGTAAACGTTCGGATTCTCAAACGACTTACGCCAGAATCAATACTGCGAGCGGAAACGTTTTCGGAAACGGCGCGGGAAATACGGAAAATAATACGGAATACAGCATCGACGTCAAAGCCGGTTATTCGCTTCGCGGCGGCGGCGTAATTGGATTGAACGGGCTTTCCACCGCGAGCGTTGAATTAAACGATTTAACGAACAACGTCTTTGCGGGAATTTCCGTAGAAACCGGCTCTTACATTCGCGGCGGCGGAATTGTCGGACTTCAAACGAACGACGGAGGAGGAGAAAAAACTACAAATAACAAAAGTCCAGATAGCGAAGATACAGCAAAATTTGGCGACACGATTGAGGATATTTCCTCCAATGCACGCGCGAATATTGGCAATGCGTCGGGAAACGTGTTTTTGAATCAGAAGATTACGGTTGGCAGTTATCTTCAAGGCGGCGGCGTGATTGGTTTGCGCTCCAACGCGGGAATCGCTGAATTGGATACGTTAAAAGATAACGTCTTCAAAGATATTACGGTGACAATCAACGGTAATAATGACGGTACAGGAACAGCGCCTGACAATTCTTCCGTTTTGAGCGGCGGCGGAATTGTCGGACTTTCTTCGGTAGAATACGCGAATTTGGGCAGCAGCTATGAAAACAACAACGTTTACAATAATTATTTTGATAACATAAAAGTTAATGTGAACGGTCTTTTAAACGGCGGCGGAATCATCGGCGTTCACGCGTCGGATCAATCCGACTCGACGTCCGTTGCAGTGATCAATGGCGTTGCCCAAAATATATTCGCGAACTCGTCAATCAAAGCTGTAAATATTAACGGCGGCGGAATTATCGGAGCGAATACTCAAAATAGCGTTACCAGTCTTGGGACTATTTCGGGAAACATGTTTGAGAAATTAAATATCGACGTAACAGAGACATTAACCGGCGGCGGCGTGTTGGGCGTCATAACCAATCAAGATGAAGAAAGTCAAGATTTTCTTTTATCAACCATCGATACGATTTCCAACAATACTTTTCAAAACGTGAAGGTAACAAGCGGCAAGTTAGTCGGCGGCGGAATTGTTGGCTTAAAATCCAGCGGCGTAGCGTATATCAACCGCATTGTCAATAACCAATTTTTGAATAATGAAATCACGGCAAAAGAGTATATCGACGGCGGCGGAATCATTGGCGTTACCGGCAGTTCATCAACAGATCCGCTTACCGGAATCGGTCTTATCGACCAATCTGTTTTTAAGGGAAATAAGATTTCTGCTGAAAACGTTGTGATGGGCGGAATCGTTTACAGCTACGGCGTCTATAACGGAATGACGATTCGGGACAGTCAGTTTCTAGACAATACAATGTCGTCGGAAAATGGAATTGTTTACGGAACGGTTACGGTCGATACCGGCACGCTCGTGTCGAGCAATCCTTATGCTTTAACGTTGGAGGCAACCTCTGGAAAGAGCGTCGTTTTTCAGAATAATACAATTGAAGGCGAGAGCGATGATTCCTTGAAAAACGCCGGTAACAAACGCTCCAATTCTCTTTATTTCGGAACAATCCCAAACGTCGGCGAAACTCTACTCCCGTCCGACCCGTCTCAAGCCGACGCGAAATTGATTGTCGCGCCGCAAGCGGGCGGATTAGTTGCGCTTTACGATCCGATTTGGGTGAATCAAGATGAAGAATATACGTTTGACATGGACGTAACCGGATCGGGAAATTTTCTTTGGGGCGGAACAAATGTTATGACGACGAAAGATCAAGCGGGTACAATCAACTTAAAAGCGGGAAGCGCTACGACAATTCTCGACGGAAACAGTACGACAACGTTTGTCAACGGTCAAGGAATTGCGAACGCCGAGAAAAATACAATGTCGCTGAACGCGCCGAATTTTACGTTCCGCTTGGAAAACGGCGCAACGCTTAACGTTGAAGGACATAACGTTTTTGATCTTTCCAATAACGTCGGTAATGCGGAAACAAAGGCAAATTTGAACGGACGCCTTCATTTCAATCTGAATAACACGGAAGTTTATCATCAGGGCGAACTTCCGGGCGTTGATTATTTCGGTAACGCGGCTTACTCGCCGCTTTTGACGATAAAAACTCCGGCGAATCAAAACATGGTCGATCTCAATAACAGCGTCGTTTTGTTGAGCGACTTTGGAAATGATAAACCGCTTTTAACGCCGGGCGATAGATTTTATCTGATTGAAGTTCAAAACGGTACAACAAACGATCCCGACAATCGCGCTTTTACCGACGCGAATCCGTCGAACTCCGTCGCTTACGCCCGTCGCGGTTTGACGGTTGGTTACACGTTTATCATCGACAAGAATCTCGACAATTTGGGAGTGGAAGAAAACACTCGTTTTCTCGTCGCGCGGCTGCAAAGTCGGGGACCGGCGGAAGAGTTTGAACCGCCGACAACCGATCTCACGTTTTTGCAGCGCGGAAGCGACCGGCTGGCAAATCTCCCGCTTTACGAGATTGATCCTTGTTCGCCTTGCAGTCCTTGCGGAACATACGACTCGTGCGATCCTTGCAGAATATCCAACGACTTCGCGGGAAAGACCGGTTGGATCGGAACGCCTTGGGCAATGATCGAAGGCGCGTGGTATCGCGTCAACGGTAACGCTTATTCTTACGCCGACGTCCGCGGCGCGTTGTTTTTCGGCGGTTTCAGCGTTCAGCGGCGAATCGATTCCGGCAGAATTTTTCTGGGAGCGTTTGTCGACGTCGGCGACGCGGATTACGGTACGTTCAACGATTATTCTCATGCGATTCCCGCGGCGACTCCGCAAGTTCGCGGCGGCGGCAAACTGGATTCTCTCGGCGGCGGCGTCTTCCTTCGCCGGAAATGGAACGGCGGACTTCGTTTTGACGCGATGTTTCGCGGCGGCAATCTTAAAAACAAATTTATTTCGCATGATTTAATAACAAACGGCGTTCCCGCGCATTTTCAGTTAGATACCGCTTATTGGGGAACGAATGTCGGATTCGATTACGAATGGCGGCGCGGACGAAATACGTTTGACGTTTACAGCCGTTATCTTTGGCTGATGAAAGAAGCCCAAACCGGCGTGCCGCTTTCCACCGACGAAACGGTCGATTTTCAGGCGGTTCATTCGCATCGGATTTACAGCGGCGGACGTTTAACGCGGCAATGGAAGAAAGATTTGTCGTGGTATCTCGGCGCGGCTTACGAATATGAACTTGACGGAACCGCCCGCGCCGTTGAGCGTTCCTCTAACTTCAATTTTGCATTTGAAGCGCCGTCGTTGCGCGGCGGCACAGGAATCGGCGAACTCGGATTCATCTATCGCCGCACCGAAACATTCCACGCCGTCTTCGGATTAGAAGGATACCTCGGCAAACGCGAAGGCGGAACCGGAAGTATCGCGGCAGTTTGGAAATGGTGAGAAACCGCGCGAGCGCGTTACCGCCAACTCGCGGCAAACTTGATGCGACGCGGCGCTTCGCGGAAATTAAAAATTTCGCAAGCGGAATGCGTCGCTCTGGGATTAAAACAATCCTTTCCCCAAATTTTCGCTTTTAACTTTCTCCAACGGTTTTCATAATTTCTCTCTGTGATATAATAAACGAGCGACTTTCGGTCATTCCAATTTCAATCAGAATATTACGAGAAACGCCGCGTTTTTTTGAAAAATATTTTGAGAGATTTTCAAATCCTCTATGACAAAGTCGCAAGAAAGGGTTGTTAGACATTTATTTTTTGCTTTAGGAAGTTATGAAAACCGAATTAAAATCTGGAATCTATTGGGTCGGTTATGTCGATTGGAACGTGCGGGATTTTCACAGTTTCAATACGGCGCACGGAGCAACCTACAATAGTTATCTCGTTCAAGATGAAAAAGTTGCTTTGATCGACACGGTTAAAGAACCTTACGCTCCCCAGTTGTTGCGCAACATTCAGGAACTTACGCCGTTAGAAAAAATTGATTACGTCGTTTGTAATCACGCCGAGCCGGACCACGGCGGAGCGATGGCGGCGGTTCTAAAAAATTTACCGAATGCGACGCTTTTGTGCAACGCGAAATGCCGCAACGTTTTGGCGGGATATTTCGATATTTCCCATTGGAAAATTCAAATTGTCAAAAGCGGCGATCAAATTTCGCTCGGCAAACGGACGCTCGCGTTTCTCGAAACGCCGATGGTTCATTGGCCCGATTCGATGTTTACTTACGTTCCTGAAGAAAAACTGCTTTTCTCGATGGACGCTTTCGGGCAACATATTGCAACGTCCGTCCGGTTCGACGACGAATGGAGTTTGCCGGATATTCTGGTTGAAGCCAAAGCGTATTACGCTAATATCGTTACGCCTTACGGCAAACAGGTTCAGAAAACGATGGAAGCCGGCTCGAAACTTGCGATTGATATGATCGCTCCGAGTCACGGGCTTATCTGGCGAAAAAATATTCCGGCAATTCTGGACGCTTACGCGAATTGGTCGGCAAATCAAACGGAATCTAAAATCGTGATTCTTTACGATTCCATGTGGGAAAGCACGACGCGTCTTGCCGACGAAGTGTTGTCGGGAATCCTTTCCGTTTCGCAAACGATCAACGTTCAATTATTGCACGCGCGGCGAAACACACTGACGCGAATCGCGACGGAAATGCTTGACGCGGCGGCGGTCGCGTTTGGTTCGGCGACGCTCAATTCTCAAGCGCTTCCGGCGATGGCGGCGGCATTGACTTATATTAAAGGATTGAAATTTGCGAAAAAACCCGGATTCGCGTTTGGTTCAAGCGGCTGGGGAATCGGCGGCGCGGAACAAATTTCCAAGTGGTTTGACGAAATCCAATGGGAACAAGTCGGCAAATACGTTTCCTGCCGTTGGCGTCCCAACGACGAAAGCAAAGCCGCGTGTTTTGAAGCGGGAAGACTTCTTGCGCAACGGGTATTAAATCGTTAAGCTAAAAGTTAAAAACGAAAAGCGAAAAATTATCCAATGTTGGTTTTTCGACCAACTTGGAACTTTGAGGACTTGCAGGGACTTTTGCGACAAAGTCTTAATCGTCCCTTTTGTCTCCCAAATTTACGGAATAACGTTTCGTTCCCGCTTGCCATTTGGAATCTGGCAACTTCGCTTTTAACTTTGTTCAAAAAACAATTTGAGTATGTCAAGCTCTTGGGCTGTGGTTTAACGGTTTAAAAAACGCCTTTGAGTTTGTACTGCTTGGACTTGTTGTAAATCGTCTTTTCGCTGACGCCGAGTTGTCGTGCGGAAACTGTCCGGTTTCCGCCGTTTGCCGCAAGAGTTTCGATGATCAGGCGGCGTTCGATTTCAGCAAGAGATCTTCCGGCAAGTCCAAGATATTCCGTTTCCCGTTCGCGCGATCCGACGGGGTCTTCAAATATAATATCTTTTTCCGTAATCACGCCGTTCTTCGCGTGAATACAGGCGCGATAGATCACCTTATAAAACTCGTTCATGTTGCCGGGCCACGAATGCCGCTGCAATTTCTGAAGAGCGTCGTTAGACGTCGCGAGCAACTGACCGTGCGTAAAACGGGCGTACAACGTCAACAATGTTCGGCAAAAGATCGGTATATCTTCCGTCAATTCTTTGATGCTTGGCAGTTGAATCGTCTGCGTATTCAACTGATAATACAGTTCTTCGTAGAACAGATTCATTAAACAAGCCACCGACAAATTTTTGGACGTTCCGGCAATCACTTGCACGTCAACATGAGTCGGACGGTCGGCGCCGACTTTCGTGTAATATCCGTTTTTAATGTATTTGGATAATTCTTCCTGAAGCGGATACGGCATTTCGGTAATATGACTGAAATAAATCGTGCCGCCATTGGCGAGTTCAAACAGTCCCAAACGCTCGTCGTTGTAAAAGAAAGACATCGCTCCTTTTGAATAACCAAACAACATCATATTTAACGTAAACGGCGAATAAACGTTGCACGGAATAACGAAAAACGGTTTTCCCGCGCGCGGTCCCGAAAGATGAATTTGTTGCGCCGTCATCAATTTTCCCGAACCGTTTTCGCCGGTGAGAAGAATACTTCCGCCCAATTTGGCAAACGCCGCGATTTGACGTCTCCGCGTTTCGCATTGCGGCGACGTTCCGTACAATTCCGGGTAATAGGTCGGTATTCCGAGCGATTGACGCAAAAGTTGATTTTGATGAATCACCGACGCGTAACGAAAAGCAAAATTGATTTGCTGCAATAAATCTTTCCGATTGCACGGAATCGTCATGTAAGAAAAAGCAAATTCTTTCATGGTATTGACTTCTTCTTCGGTGTGACGCTGCGGTTCGTCAATGACAATCAACGGCACGTCGGGAAAGTATTCCTGAATATAATCCCGAAAAACGGGAAGCGTCAACTGACACGTCATCATATCGACGATGACCAGCGAAAAGTTGTTATAACTATTGTCCGAAAAACATTCCGCAAACATACTTTCCGAAACGATGTACCCTTCTTTTTCCAGAAAGTCGCGGAATCCCAAACGTCCGACAAGGTTGTCGCATAAGATATGTATCTTTTTGGGCGGCGGCGTTTCGTGAGGAATGAGCGGCGTCATTCTTGCAGGAATTTTCAATTCCGGCGCATGCGGTTTCGCTATCGGACGTTCCGATTGTTCGTTCACGAAAAAATTGGGGGTTACCGCGTCTTCGCGAACGCGTCCCGACGGAGTAAACAACTCGCGGTTAAGGTTTTCCGAATACCGCGTCCCTGTAAAAGACGCTTGATTGGTAACGGTTTCATTTTCTTTTTGCAATACAATACTATTGTGTGTTTCTTGCATCCCTACATCCTTTTTAAATAAGTAAATAAACAAGTTGGGTTGGAAAAGCTTTGTTGAAATTCATTTCTACAGGATAACGCTGTAAAAACTTGTTGCAAGGAAGATGGTAAAAATTCGCTTTTTATTGATTTTACCGACATTCCAATTACTCTCTTTTTTTGTTATTTTGACGATTATTCTCATTGCGTCTTTTTCAATGAATCGGTCAAAATATCCTCCGTGAAAAATCATGTTGTTGTATCAATGATTTTTTTCGGGTAAAATACCTCCTTTCAATTTCTATGCGGACAAAATTTTCATGTCGTTATCGTTTCTTTCCAAAGAACACGTGTATTTTATACATATCAGGACTGCAAATTCAATGAAGGAAATTTCCTCTATTCTAAATGGAAATATTTGCCTAAAATAATAGTAGTGAAAAGCAAAAATTTTTGACGTATGATAAAACGAGAATTATGTTAATCGATTAAAAACAAGGACTTATAAAAAATAAGTTTAAAAAACTATTTGTCTTTGATTTCCGTTTTGTTAAGAAAACGCGTATTCGGGGGGTTGAATTTTTTGCAATAAGATGTATATTATTAGTAATAAAAAAAATAATAGTAAGAAAAAAAATTTTTCTTTTTACAAAAAAGCAAATCCTACGTATCTTAAAAATCTTTACATGCAAAATTTGCTAACAACGGGACAGTATTACGTAGAACAAGATTTATTTTTGTTATTTTTACGTCTTGTATAAAGGTTACTGCGATATATAACGGTTCTTGTTAAAATGTTTGTATAAAAAATAGTTCTATTTTAGATATGCTACGTATTCTTAATAATCGATAAAGATGGGATATTAGAAAAACTCTCTCATTCAACAACAGAGAAATGCCGTTGCAGCAAACATTACTCCAAAACAAGAAAACCCAACGTATCATTGAACTGCTGGAACAAGGCGGCGCGACGGAAGTTTATTTTGTCGGCGGCGCGGTTCGGGATTATCTTCTGGGCGAACGGTATTTCAAAGATATTGATATTGAAGTTTTCGGATTGAATTACGAAGAAATCATCCGTATACTTTCGCCGTCTTTCCGAGTCAACCTTGTCGGCAAAAGCTTCGGAACCGTTAAAGTTGATCAACGAATCGACGTAAGTATTCCGCGTCGGGAATCGAAACTTGGAATCGGTCATAAAGGTTTTCAGATTATGTCTGATCCGTCAATGACGTTTGCGGACGCTGCGCGTCGGCGCGATTTCACGATCAACGCGATTGGAATGCGGCGCGACGGCGCTATTGCCGATCCGTATCGCGGCGTTGACGACCTTCGGCAAAAAATTCTCCGCGCGACCAGCGAGGCGTTTGACGAAGACCCGTTGCGAGTGTTGCGGGCAATGCAATTTGTATCGCGTTTCGATTTTCGCGCGGACGAAAAAACGATTACGATGTGCCGGTCGTTGAAAAGCGAATTTTCAACGTTGTCGGCGGAACGAATTTTTGGCGAATGGGAAAAATGGGCGTCAAAATCGCAAATTCCGTCGCGCGGATTGCGTTTGTTGGAATCGACCGGCTGGCTGGAATGTTTTCCCGAAATCGCAGCGTTACGCGGTACGAAACAACATCCGCTTTGGCACCGCGAAGGGGACGCATTGGAACATACCGCCGCCGTCGCCGATGCGATGGCACAAATTGTTATTGAGAAAAAATATAACGATTCATCGCGTTTAACGTTGATGTTTTCCGCATTGCTGCACGACGTCGGCAAGCCGCTCACGTTGACGGAAAAAGAGCCGGGCGTTTGGCATTCGCCGAAACACGCAGACGCGGGTGTTCCGTTGGCGAAAGCGTTTCTCGAAAAGATGCGTGCGTCGGAACGTTTGATTGCGTCGATTTTGCCGCTTGTCCGCGAGCATCAAACGCACATTTTTCTTCCGCTTCACGAACAACCGACAGATGCGATGGTACGGCGTTTGGCGTATCGGCTGACTCCGGCAAATATCAAACTTTGGTCGGAACTTTGTGAGGCGGACATGGCAGGTTGCGACAACGACCGAAATTTATGTCATGCTCATTCGACGCAAGCATGGTTAGACGCGGCACGCCGACTCGGCGTTTTTGACGCTCCGCCTCAACCGTTATTACTTGGACGCGATTTGATTGAACTCGGCGTCGAACCGGGACCCGAAATGGGCGAAATTCTCCGCGAAACATTTGAAGCCCAACTCGACGGAGAGTTTCTCCGCCGCGACGACGCCGTCAATTGGTTGAAAAATCGCGTGATAAAGAGGAAATAAAGAACGATTTTTGAAAATAAAGAATCCTCTTTCGGCGGCTTTTCCCGCCATTTCTAAAATTTTAACTTCCCGTAGAAAAAGTTTTTATTTTAATTTTTGTGTAATAAATAAGGTTAAATACATTTTATCTCTTGACACGTTTTAAAAATTTTCGCATGATTCGTAAAGTTGTTTTGTCGTTATTGGGGTTAAAATTTTCATTGGATTATTACTATGATGAAGAAATTCGTCTTCGTATTTATTTTTTTATTTTTATTATATTTTATGCAGTTCTTGACAATTGCTCAAAATTCTGTTCAATTACAATCTCATGAAAAATCAAGGGAAAGAACGGTCGCTGAAACGTCAAATTTTGGGGCGAATAAAACAATCGATTCGCCGCAGTCCGCTTACGATGCAAAAAAAATCCTTGTTTTATTGAAAAATGATCAAGTTCTCGAAGGAGAATATCAATCCAACGGGAATATTTTTTATTTGACAAATCCGTTTGGAACCGTTCAATTTTCTCGCGACGATGCGGCGTTTGCGGGGCAATCGCTGAAAGAGATATATCAATTTAAAAAAAGCCGGACGCCGTTAAATTCGTCCGAACTAACGCGGCTTGCAACATGGTGCGTTGCGAATAAAATGAAAAATGAAGCGGCTTATGAATATGACCGCGCGATTCTTTGGGCAACAGACCAAGTAACGGTCGCTTTCCTTCGTAATGAAAAAAAAGCGGCAATGGCAATGTTTGACGAACAAACCGCACGTGAAGAAGCCGCCTCGTCGGAATTGAAAAAATATCGGGATTGGAAAGAGGAAATCCCGGCGGCGACGTTTTATCAATTTCGTCGCGTTGCGTTTCCGATCCTTATACAAAATTGCGGCGGCATGGCTTGTCACGGAAGTAACAGCTTAAACGAATTTCAATTCACAGGCGTAACGGATACTATGGAGAAAAACAACATCATGGACGACGAGATTGCGTTACTAAAAAATATGCAGCGAGCGTTGCGGTATATTCTTGTCGATTCGCCTACGGAAAGCCCGTTGATTCGCGTTCCTATCGTTCCGCACGGACGTACAAAACAAATTTTTACGCATCGCAACGCCGGACAATACAAATATCTTTTCGATTGGGCGACTCGTACCGCAGCGGAAATGTCGGCGTATTATCCGCTTGATGAAACGGATCGCGTTGCGAGAGATTCTTTGCGGAAACAAACGTCAGAACAACATTCGGAACAAAACAATACGGTGCAAAACGCCCAATTTTCGCAAATAAATTCTTTACAAGCGTCGTATCAAAGTCCCGAAGTTATGATAGCCGAAAGAATCGCGTCTGTTTCGCAAACGCAACGACAAACTTTCGCCGAACCCGCGCAAACGCCGAGACAAGCGCTTCCTTTTGATTTTTTTTCGCAGCCGACAATCACGCCTTACGGCGCAATTCCGGCAAATCCTAATTCGCCGATTTCGCAAACGTTTTCGCAACGGCGGACGTCGGCAAACGTACCGCAAAATCAGTCGTCAAATGCGCCGGAAACGCAAAATAAAAGAGAAAGATTCGAGCGAATGAACCTATTACAGCAATTGGAACGTCCGCCGATTGATCCGTTTGATCCGGTTTTGTTTAACAGAAATTATTATCTCCCAAAATTCCGACGTTCGGAATGAATAAAACGCGAAATTTAGAGCGTGAAATGAACCTATATTTTGTTTTACCGTTTGAGTATTCGTATTTTTAGAAAAGCGCTATGAAATTCTTAAAAAAACTCTCATTAACGATACTTTTTTGGCTGATAAAGCGGCGTTTTGTGATGCCGATTTTATTTTTTGCCGCGGCGCCGTTCATTGTTCATTTTGCGTTGATTTCTTGGCAGAATACGGAAAACCGCGTTGAAGACTGGATTTCGAGTACGTTTGAAGAAACGCGGCTTCTTGGCGAGTTTATGAATGTTTTCGGACGCGATGAAATTCTGATGATCAGTTGGGACGGCTGCGAAATCGGATCGCAACAGCTTGAAGAATTTCAGAGAAAACTTCAACAGCCGGTTGAAATTAATGGAAAATTCTACCGGCTTTACAAAAGCGTTTTAACCGGAACGGAATTGTTTCAACAAGCGCTTGATCTCGGTATTTCCGAAGAAGACGCTTATCGAAAACTTGAGCGGTGGATTATTTCGCCGAAAGATAATACGACTTGTATTTTAGCGGTGATTTCGGAAGACGGCGCGGTTTACCGCAGAAACGCGATTGGATTAGTCGAATCGACGGCAAACAGTATTAATGGTCTTTCGTTTGCGAAAATTCATGTTGCCGGTCCGACAATGGACAGTATCGCGATTGACAAAGCGAGTTCGCAATACTTGACGATAAGCAATATTCTTTCTTATCTCATTTGCTTTCTTATTTCGTGGTTTTGTTCGCGAAACGTTATGACTTCGTTTTTAGTTTTCGGACTCTCGGTTTTTAATCAACAAGTTTGTCTTGCAATCATTTATCTTTCGGGAACAACGTTCAGTTCCGTTTTAATGCTGACTGTCAATTTGACGTTTGTTCTTTCCATGTCAATCGGAGTCCATTTTACGAATTATTACCGCGTGGCTTTATCGCAATATTCGCCGCGATTGACTCCGTTTGCCGCGTTAAAAAATGCGTGGACGCCGACGTTTCTTTCGGTTTTCACAACGGTGATCGGATTATTGTCCTTTGCGTTCAGTCAAATTATTCCGATTTATAAGTTCGGAATATTCGGTTCGATTTCGCTGACAATCAGCATGCTCGTGATGTTAATTTATTTGGGCGGTTTCTTCGCGATTTTTCCCGCGAAATCGCGGCGTTTGCCAACTTCCATTCCCAATAAAATCGAAAAAATAAATCGGAAAAAGAAACGGAAGAACAAACAGAAAATCAAACAAACTCGACAAATCGACGATAAAGATATTCAAAGCGTTTCGCCGATAATTTTGCGGATCGTTGAACATTTTTTACCGCGTTTGGTGAAACGCCATTACGGAAAAATACTTGCCGTTTCCGTTATCATTTTGATTGTGTGCGGATTCGGATTGTCGTATTCGCGCACGGTTGTCGGTTTGAAAAATATGCTTTTGCCGGAAACGAAACCGATTCAGGATTATAAATGGCTGGAAGCGACGATAGGTCCGTTGATTCCGGTGGAAGTTCTTTTGAAAGTTCCTGTTGAGAAAAACGAAAATCTGGTGGAATCTCTTTACGCGGTAGAAACAATTCAACAGCAATTACGAACGCAAAACGACCAATGCGTGACAATCAGTTTATTGAATTTTCTGCCGACGTTGCCCGGCAAGCGAGATGTTGTCGCCAAAACGGTTTATAATAGAAAAATTACGGAAAATATTGAATCTTTGCTTCAAACCGGTTATATTCAAAAGAAAGATGGGTTTTACGATTTTCGCGTAACAGTTCGCGTTTCCGCGATACAAACCGACGATTACGGCGTCGTTACGGACGTTGTAAAAGACGTCGTTGCGCGGCGGCTTGAGGAACTTGGTTTGCAAAACGACTGGTCGTTTTTTGTTTCCGGCGGCGTGCCGGTGTTTCATCGGGTACAAACGCAATTGCTTTTGGATGTGAAACAAAGTTTCGGTCTGGCGTTTGTGTTGATTGCTTTGGTGTTATGTATTTTGTTGCGAAGTTTTGTTGCCGGTTTGTTTTGCTTTTTTCCGAATTTTCTTCCTTGCGTGTTAGTTTTCGGCTTAATTGGCTGGCTGGGATTACCGTTGGAAATCGGAACAATTTTGACGATCAGCGCGGCGTTAGGAATCGCCGTAGATAATGCGATTCATTTTATCAACTGGTATCGTATTGGAATACGAAAAGGACTGATTGGCGAAGCGGCGGTGAATTTTGCGTTTCTGCGATGCGGACCGGCAATGATTCAAACGGCGATTATTTTTTCGCTCGGAATGATTGTTTTTGCCTACAATGTTTTCATTCCGACGATTTGTTTTGCGATTGTCATTTCGCTGTTGTTGACGCTCGCGTTGGTTTGCGACCTTATTGTTTTACCCGCAATTTTATTGAGTCCGCTCGGACGTTTTTTTGCGAAAAAAACGTAAATAGAATAACGTAAATAGAATATAGAATAATGATTCGGCGGAATTTGCAATTTTGAAAAAATTCAAATTACCTCGAATCATTACTAAATAAAAATCCTTCAGATAATTACAACGAACATGACGATTGACGCTATTAAGAATGCGTTCCCGAAATGGGATTACCCGAAATATTCGCAAGGCGAAACGGTTGCGTTGTTTATTCCGTGCTATGTGGATCAATTTTATCCGTCGATTGGACGCGCGGCGGTTCAGTTACTCGAAGAACAAAACGTGCCGACGACGTATCCTGAAGACCAAACGTGTTGCGGTCAGGCGGCGTTCAATTCGGGTTATTGGAACGACGCGCGAAAAGTGATGGAACAATTTGAAAAAGCGTTTCGCGGACAAAAATGGATTGTTACGCCGTCGGCAAGCTGCGCGGCGATGTGCCGTATCTTTTTTGAGGAAGCGTCGCCCGGTTCGGACGTCGCCAAGTTAGGAAAACATGTTTATGAATTGACGGAATTTCTTGTCAATATTCTCGGCGTAACTTCGACCAACGCGATTTTTCCAAAAAAAGTCGCAATGCACATCGGTTGTCACGGACGTCGCGAACTTGGACTTGTCGATGCGCCGATGACGTTGCTGCGCAGCGTTCAGGGCTTGGAATATGTGGAGATTCCGAACATGGAGGAATGTTGCGGATTCGGCGGTACGTTCAGCGTCAAAATGGCGGGAACGTCGTTGGCAATGGGACGGAAAAAAGTGGAAAACATCGGACGCACCGGCGCGGATTTCGTCGCCACCACCGATATCAGTTGCGCCATGCACTTCGAGGGAATCATGCGTCACGATCCGACGCTGAAGCACATCCCCGTTATTCATATTGCCGAATTGTTAGTGAAACGATCCATGAAAAACAACTTATTGGCATAATATAAATAATTTTTCTCGCAAAAAATGCAATGAATCATTCAACCGGTTTTTCTTCGTTCAGGTTGAATGTTGACGACTTAAAAAACGAAAACGTTTGTATAAAAATAACGCTTGAATAATTCCTGTTTTTTTCATTTTCCTATTTTAGTATATGAAAAAAACGCGATTGCGTTTGTATTTCAAATTTATCGTATTTTCGCGCAATCGCGTCGTATGCATTTCTGATTTTTTTCTTTGGGATTGATGATTTTCAGAATAGGCGAATTCTCATGGGAACTCCTAAAAACATTAATAAATAAATTTTTTCAACAGGATTGACAGGATTTTATAGAACGTCTTATCTTGTCAATTCTGTTCATCTTGTCGAAATGTAAGTTTTTAGAAGTTTCCGTTTGCTCAACTTAAAAAACTTCGTGAAATCTTCGCGGTTTCGTGTGAAAAGGATATTATGTCACGGGAGTCCTTTGGCTTCTCCGCCGCTGGGCGATCCTAACGCTCCCCAAACGCCGAAAGGACTTGGTCCTGATGAAACGGCAAGTTTCGGCGTACCGTCTGCGTTATTCAAGTCGCAGTTGATTGTGTCGGAAATAAACTGCACGGAACCGTCCATCATTCCAACATTCACTCCGCCGGTATGATTGCTGGTTGGCGGTAAAACGCCCCAGTCGTTCCTGTTTGTGCCGTATTGGCAAATCGGCGAGTTCGGCGGCGTTAATGTTGTGAAACCATTCGCGTCCGACCATCCCATTGTTACCATGAGACCGCGAAAACTAGAGGTTCTATTTGCTACGGGAAAACGTTTCGGATCGCCGCCTTCGCGCGGAAGCGTTAAACAATTGGCAGGAAGTCCGTGCGCCGTTCCTCCCCAAATCGCGTTGTGCGTGGCAACGCTTGCTCCTACTTCTTGTCCCTGATACTGCGAGGGAGAACGGCATTCGCTGATTCCCACCGTGTTGCTAGAACCGTCGGTACAGGAACCAAACGTTTTTGCGTCGTCGCGATAAAACATGCCGCGCACATAACTTTGCTGATGTTGCGCTGTTCCCCGCGCGGAACCTTGCGTCCAAAGTCCGTCGCCTAAACTGTAAACGTAATTGTTCGGGGGAACAAGGCGGTCGCCATAAACCGCGTCGCCCGGACTGGTTTTATTTGTGTTTCCATTCGACGGACAAATGAACGCCGAAAGCGCATCCGTTTGGGACACTTCCAAAACATTCCAAGGCGCGCCGCCGCTGGCGCCGGTCATACCGTTCCTGTTTTTGATCGCTTCATAAAGCGAGTTCATCTCAAGATACGGCGTCAGATGAACTGATGCGCTGACTGTAGGCGCCACGAACCTTCCGCCGAAACTGTCGCTTCCGGGCGGAAACGCTTGGCGTGCGTCGTGGTGGTTGTGCAGCGACAAACCGATCTGTTTGATCTTGTTTGAACACTGCATTCTTCGAGCCGCTTCCCGCGCGGCTTGTACTGCCGGCAAAAGTAACGCGATTAACACGCCGATAATCGCAATCACAACGAGCAATTCGACAAGCGTGAATGCTTTGCGGACAGAAATCTTTTTTCCGAAACGGGCAGAAATGCACGCAATCATGCGAGTAAAAACACTCGCAATAACGCGGGCAAAAAAGAGCGTTACAGTACGTAAAACACGGCTTGTTAGCCATATTGCGTACCCCCCCCCCCGATACATTCTGCCGAAATCCAAGAAAATCAAACGCTTTGTTCAACTTTTTCATCGTCGAAACTCCTTCTAAACTTTTTAGTTTTTTGAAACTGAAATGACAAAAATCACAGCGACTTTGTCAATTCAATAAATCGTATTACTTGTTATTATGCGTAAATAATCCGCGACGTCAATACGAATTGTCGGAAAATTGATTTTTTTTTGAAAATATTTTTTATCATTCCGTTTTCACCGTTCACCACGAAGCCGCAAAGAATCGCGAAGTTTTCACGAAGGGATTTTAAGTTTTTATCCGCAGATAACGCAGATTTTTACAGATATTTTTTCACCATATTTACCACGTTCACTACGACGCGCGTTGCTCGAATATAATTTTTGCTTCCGATAAACTGAACTCCATTTTCGACCGGAATTGATTCCGTGCGGGACAAGTGAAACAGGAATTATTTTTGAACAACAAGGATATTTGGAAAGTCCTGACAGGAAGAGCGATAACTTGTTAATGCCTGTTTTCTCGCTTTTCCATTTTTTCTCTTGTAATTTCTACAGATTCCGCGTTTTTCCGATTCTTAATCCGTCTTACGTTCTATTGTTCTTTCAGATTCTCATAGAAGGAAAGCGAAACCGGATATCAAGTTGGAGACAAGCGCCGTCGTTTGACGTTTTGCACGTTTCTTTCGGTTGCCGTTTTCTTTCCGCGTGCGAATCAGTATTTATTTTACGATAGACAAAAAGCGAAAAATGAAAGGAACAAATATGTTCAATAAATTACGGATCGGCGCGAAATTCGTTTTCAGTTTCGGGATTATTACCGCGCTCATGATTACGTTGGCGCTCGTTGCGCTTAGCAGTTTCTCAAGGATTACGCAAAGAACCAAAGAAGTCGCGAGCGGAATTAACGGAAGTCAACGCGCCAATACGATTATCGATACCGCAAACGAAATGCGGGGCGCATTCCTCTTGTACTTGGGAACTCGCAATTCTCAATTGTCGGCAACGTTTGACGACGAACTGAAAAAAGTGTTCGAAACGACGCAGGAGATTATTGACAAAACGCGCATTCCCGAAAACAAACAAGCCGCAACGGATATGATGGCGTTGGTTAAAGAAATCGAAATGCGCAAGAATCACTTCTTTGACATAGAATCGCAGTTGGATCAGATGAACGACTCTTATTATTCCGTCGTGGATCAATTGACGTCGTTATTTAACGATACGTTGAAAATTGTTCATAAAAAAACAATCGACGCCGGAAAGAAAGACGAAAACGGAAATATCGAAGTCGATGCGGCGAAAACCGCGTTGGAACATGCTCTTTTGCAAAACCAAATTTTACTGCAACAACGAATTTTATCGTGTTTGAACTTTGCCAACGCTTACACCGATGAAGATCGGGCAAGATACCAAAAAGATTTGATCGATTATTCTCAAAAACAAACAGCTCTTATGAAAGAGATTCAACCGCTTCTTCCCGAAGGCGACGCGGCGGGGAAATTTGAGGAAGCCGTTCAAACAATGCAGATATGGAACGAAATTGCCGCAAATTATACGAAAGCGAAAATGGAGCAGGCGAAAGAAGAAAGAAAATTATTGACGCAGTTTTTCGATATGATTCTTTGTTGTCAGGGAATGGTCAAACGAGCGTCCGACGAAATGGATAAAGACATCCTCGCTCAACAAGCCGTAATTTCTTACTCGCAAAACATTATTTATGTCGTTTCATTTGCGGCGTTTGTCGTGGCGGTGTTGATGGGCGTTTTACTAACTCGTTCGGTTGCGGGGGGGATTTCTGGGATCGTGAATTTGTTCAAGCGGATCACGAAAGAAGGCGATACTGAAGTCGTCATTAACGACAAATATCTGAAACGTTCCGACGAAG
>JAISZO010000345.1 GCA_031269105.1 Planctomycetaceae bacterium
CGAGACCAATTTATTTGGTTTGCGAGAATGACGAGTTCGTGATTGAGATCGATATGGTTCTCGAGCCGGTTACGAAATAATTCGTCTTGCCGAGGTTTTTCGGCGGGAGCGGTTTTGGGTTTCATGGGAATAATTTTTGGGTTCGCGACGGCGATTTGAATAAAATTTGCAAGATTTTTTACGCTGCTTTGCAAAAAACAACTTGCAAATTTTAACAAACAAAAAACGCTCGTCAACCCTATTTTTCAAGAGATGTTCGCTTTTTCAGGGACGACTAATCCGCAACGTTAATACGAATTGTCGGAAAATTGAAATTTTTTTGAAAATATTTTTTCACCACGAAGAAACACAAAGAGGTTCACGAAGAATTTTTAAAGTGGGGCAAATGATTGTTTTCATCACAAAGTTAAAAATTCCGCTTACGAAACTTTTCACTTTTCGTTTTTAACTTTTAACTTCCATGAACCACCCCGTCGGTCGGCTGATACCGACGGGCGCCCCTCCAACGAAGGGGAATTTTACGCGAGCATTTCACATTATCTCGCCCCTGTGGGGCTTGATTGTTTTCGCGAGCGACGCTTTCCGGCGGTTTCACCGCCGGTGCGGGATTGATAAAAAAGTTGCGGCGAAATTTTGACGGTTTTTCCTAACGACAAGACAATGTTTTCAAACGTTTTACGATACCCCGCGTTCGCGCAACATCCTTTAATCGTAGGGGATTTTTCCAACGCCCGTTGAAAACGTCTTGAATACAGATTCTTAATCGCGGCGGCTAAAAACAGTCAGGAGAATTTGTCGAGAATACCATTAACAAACGACGAAGAATTTTCCGAGCCGAATTTGTCGGCAAGTTTAATCGCTTCGCTGATAACAATGGCTTTGGGGGTTTTGGCATATAATAATTCATAAAGAGCCAACCGTAAAATATTTTTGTCTGTTGCCGAGATACGGTCGATTGTCCAGTTCTTGGCTTGTGCCGCTATTTTTTCATCAATTTCCGCTTTTTTTTCCCGAATACCGGCAATCAACCGACGCGCAAACCGAACGATTTCTTCATGGTCGGGAAGCGATTCATTCAAAAAATTCTCGCCCCATTCTTCCGCCGAACCGGAATTCATCTCTTCCTGATACAAGAGCTGAAATACAGTCGTGCGTACTAAAGTCCGATTGACATATCGATTGTTGGGTTTGGAATTGGCGTTGTTATTTTTATACGGCATAAAGAAATATTTTTCAGAATCAAAATTTTGGGCGATTTCCTGTTCCTGCTGATTTTTAATGATTATCATGACGCAAGCGTTGCCATCGCCTGACGGCGTCTTTTCAGGTAGGAGATTCCTAACGCGCCGAGACTTCCCAACGACCAAAGCAAAATGGTTGTCGGTTCCGGCGTTGAAAGAGTCGGCGTACGCGCGACATAAAGCAAGTCTTGCGAATCAGCGCCATTTCTAGTTAATTGCACAACATATACGGAATAATCGCCGGTATAGACGCTATTACCAACCGCGTAATCTGCAATCGCTTGCGCTTGGCTAAAACCGGCATTCAAAAACGCCTGAACATAAATATTGGTTGAATTCCAAACCGCTTGTCCATTGAGAATTTGAATGGCGTTCGAGAAAGTCGTTACATTATAACTCGAATTAAACGTTGTTGTCGTTGCAAATTGAGTATAGAGCCATGCAGCGCCGTTTTTCAAAACCTGATTGACGCTATTAGCCGTGCGATGCGTTGCAGCGTCGTAGCTCAACGTCGCATTGTAGGATAAGCCATTCGATAGGCTTGCGTTAGTTGGTTCAACGCAGAAAGTTGCAAACGTAGTAGCGTCCGGCTTTGAAAGAACATGCGTATATGCATCCAAATTCACGCCGGAACCTGTTAATTTGTTCGGGGCGTAGATAAGCGACTTTGTTCCGAATTGCGATACAAAATCGGAATAAAGATCGGCTTTCACGACGTTTGACATTGCCGACGAAATCAATCCTGTCAGCAGTATCAAGGCGAGATTTTTCATGTCTTTCATCTTTTCTTACCTTTTTCATTTTTAAAAGGTTTTTTGATTTTGAAATGACAGAAATCACAGCGACTTTGTCAATTCAGTAAAGTGTACTAATTATGCATTATGAGCAAATAATCTGCAACGTCAATACGAATTGTCGGAAAATTGAAATTTTTTTGAAAATATTTTTTATTCCCTTTTTCACCAACATTTTTATAATTTTTAATTTCTACTAAAGTAATCATCTAACGTTATACTCGTCGCGCTTTTAGTTTTTCGCTTTCTTCGCGATTTCATAATGAAAAAGAAGTTTTGAGAGGTTTTCGAGATCGGCGTTATCCCGTATTTCGCAAAACGTTAAACTCGTTAAAATTCTTGCCGGAAAACATGGTATGAAGCAACCGCTTTTCGGAAATCAAGCCGTGAATTTTATCGTTTTCGCCGACAACCAACGCAACCGATTCGCCGGTTGCCTGAAACAATAACAAAACGTTGAGCGGCGAATGATCGTCGTCAAATTCAAGCAATTCACGAACCGGCGTTTCCGCGTCGCCTGTCGAAATATCCGAATCTGCCGACGTAAGTTCCGCTTCCGAAATCGCGGCGCGTTCGGTCGTTGTTTTTTCGCGGTTCTTGTTCGATTTCGATTGACGCACCGCCAATGCAAGTTCAATTGTCCGCACATAACCGACCGGCTGTTTCGCGTTCCAATCGGAAAAGACCGGAAACTCGGAAATCGCAAGACTTTCGGCAAGCGCCAGCATCTCGCGCGGCGGAGTCGAGCGTTTTATCGCCGGATAATCCGCAATCGGCGTTACGTCGTGCAAAATAGAACGCGACGCCGTTTGAAAAACATTTCTCGCCAAAATCCGCTGCGCCGGTAAAATCAATCCGGCTTCCTGACCTTCGTCGAACCGCCGCGAAATTTCGTGTCGTGCCAGCCGTAACCGCAACGGCTTTTCTTTTTCATCCAACAGAAGCGACAATCCGCGATTAAGCGCCCAAACAAAAATACTAATCGGCAAAAAAAGCGCCAGAAAGACAAAGAAGATCGGCGTCGTGTATTTTAACGCGGTTTCGGGAATCTGCATAAACACATATTTCGGAAACATTTCGCCATAGACAAAAAGGAGCGGCGTCAATATCAGCGTTGCGAGAATTTCCGGCGAATTGCCTGTCGGCTCAAACATCGCCTGCACAAAAAACACGCCCGACATTGAAACTAAATAATTGGCGATATTGTTTCCAATCAAAATCGTTGCGATAAACAGCGACGGACGGTTAATCAGCCATAATAGCCATTGCGAAGACCGCCGCCCTTCAATCGCGTCAAGCTGCACGCGAATGCGCGGCACGCGGTAAAATCCCATTTCCGTTCCGCTAAAAAGCCCGCTGAGTATCAATCCGGTTATTCCCAGAAGAATCGCAAAAACAATCATTGGCGTTTTGTTAATGTTGGTCGTTCAGTAATATCGATTCCGCTATTGTACCTTCTTTTGTCCGTATATTCAAGGTTTTTGAAAGTTTGGCTATTGAAATTTTGTTTTAGGTTGCAGGTTGCAGAGTTGTCATTCAACACTGGAAAGTATGGAAAACCAACACTGGTTACCTGGTATCTGGAACCGGACTCCTGCCAAAATGGCATAAGATAACGTTTCTCATGCCGCTTGGTTGTTGGATTTCCGCAATTTGAAAAAAGATGGGGAGATACTTTCGGCGCTTGACGTTAAGCCCGTTGTTTGTTACAGTGATTACTGAAAATTTGAGCGGAAATCTGTAATCTTTATGCAAACTCTCGAAAAGCAAATTAAAACAATTATGCCGGTAACGATCACCGGTTCGGTGATGCAAACGCTTGGAATAACGGTGACAGCCGCCGGATTTCCCGCGCCGGTGGGAGCGATTGCGAACATTGAACGGCTCGGCGAAAAACCGTTGATGGCGGAAGTCATCGGTTTCAAAGACAATTTGACGATTCTTTATCCGTTTGCCGACATTTCGGGAATCCGACGCGGGAATCGCGTAACGTTGACGCGAACCGTTCCTTGGCTTCGAGTGGGAGAATCTCTTCTTGGACGCGTCGTGGATTCGATGGGACAAATGATCGACAGACGACCGCAACCCGTTTTGCCGGAACGAATTCCATATCAATCTGAACCGCCGGAAGCGTGCCGACGTCCGCGAATTAAAGAAATTTTAGCAACTGGCGTGCGGGCAATTGATGGAATGTTGACTTGCGGACGCGGGCAGCGTCTTGGAATTTTTGCCGGTTCGGGAGTCGGAAAAAGCGTGACGCTCGGAATGATGGCGCGTTACACCAACGCCGACGTGAACGTTATTGGCTTAATCGGAGAACGCGGACGCGAAGTCAACGATTTTATTGAACGCGATTTGGGCGAGAGTGGAATGAAAAAAAGCGTCGTGGTTGTCGCCACGTCCAACGAACCGGCGTTGATGCGAATGCGGGCGGCGATGACGGCAATGTCGATTGCGGAGTATTTTCGGGACAAAGGAAAAGACGTGTTGTTTCTTATGGATTCCGTCACGCGGTTTGCCATGGCGCAGCGGGAAATCGGATTAGCCGCCGGAGAACCGCCGACCACGAAAGGATATCCGCCGTCGGTCTTTGCGATGCTACCGAAATTGGTGGAACGCGCCGGACGCTCGGAAATAGGAAGTATCACCGCGTTTTTTACGGTCTTGGTGGAAGGAGACGATCAAAACGATCCTATCGGCGACGCCGTGCGCGGACTTTTGGACGGTCACATTTGGCTGTCGAGAAAATTAAGTACGCGCGGACATTATCCGGCGATTCATGCGATTGACAGTATCAGCCGTTTGGCGCCGGATATTTGCGATAAGAAACATCTTCACGCGGCGCGCGCAATGCGGCGGCTGCTCGGAATTTACGCGGACAACGAAGACATTATTTCTATCGGCGCGTACCGCAAAGGAAGCAATCCCGAAATCGATCACGCTATTGAAATGAAACCGCTTATCGATCAGTTTCTCCAACAAGCAGTGGACGACGAAGCCCAACTCGCCGATACTATCAGCCGAATCACAAAATTGATGTTGGGAGAATGAGAAAACAAAGATATGAGCGATTCTCCATTTGCTGTTGAAATATGTCGCGTTTCTCATTGTTATCCGGACGGGACGGAATCGTTAAAAAACGTGTCGCTTTCGATTGCGAAAAATCGTAAACTTGCCATTCTCGGAGCCAACGGCAGCGGTAAAACAACGTTGATGATGCATTTCAACGGTCTCAACTTAGCGCAGTCCGGTACGGTGAAAGTTTTCGGCGAAACCGTTACGCAAAAAAATCTCCGTGAAATCCGTCAAAAAGTCGGCGTCTTGTTCGATAATCCTGATAATCAACTTTTTTCAACGACAATCTTTGACGATGTGGCGTTTGGTCCGTTTAATATGGGGTACTCCGAACAAGAAATTATCAAACGGACGAATCTTGCCCTTGCGGAAACAGGCATTTGCAAACTTTCAGAAAAACCGCCGCACAATATCAGTTTGGGACAAAAGAAAAAGGCGGCGATTGCCGGTCTGCTTTCCATGCAACCGAAAATTTTTGTTATGGACGAACCGTTTTCTGGACTTGACCCGGAATCCGTGACGGATTTTTTCAATATTTTAGACCGTTTGCATCAACAAGGATGCACGCTGATTATCAGCACGCACAATGTCGATCAAGCATACGCTTGGGCGGACGACGCGGCGATTCTCAATAACGGTCATCTTGTCGCGTTGGGGAATTGGGAGATTCTTTGCGATAAGGCAATTCTCGCCAAAGCGCAGTTGCGACTTCCGATGTTGGCGCAAATTTTCGGTCATACAGAATTTCGTCCGCGAACCGCGTTAGAAGCCGAAGTCCTCATGAAAACGCCGGCGCCGACGACTCGTCAATAAGCGCGGCGCTACTTCGTCAACAACATCGCAACATTCGCAAAAAACGAAACCGCCGTCAGCGACAAAATGGCGTAAGATTGTCTCGCGACAAAAATGACGACGCCGTTGAGAAGTAACGCTCCGACAAGAATCGTCAACGCCGTTTGCCAGCCGAGAAAAAGACCGGCGGCAATCATACAACATCCGAACATGCCGTTCTTTTTGTTTGTAAAAAATGCTAGGATTCGTTCCAATATCCAGCCGCTCAATATCCCCCAAAAGATATACAAGGGATGGAAAAACAACAACGGGTTTTTTATCGCTGAAACCGAATCAAATGCGTTGCGGAAATTGACAAACGGGAAAAGTGAAAAAAAAGGAATCGGAAAAAGAAACGGACAAAACAATCCCAAAATCAAAAACGGAATGAGAAAAACGACGATCCATTTTGTAGAAAGAGTTTGCTTATCCAATTCCATCAATCCGAGCGTCAAAAGAAATAAATGGAATGTCGAAAGCCAGAAAATACGAATAAGAACTTCATAAAACTCCATCGTCGCAAACGTAAAACAATTTGCCGAAGCGTCGTAAGTCGGACGGACGATCGCGATATTCGTCGGAAAAAGCGCCGCGGTAAACGCCGCGACAATAATACACGCTAACGTTTCAACGAGCGGATAACGAAAACTAATCGGCAATTTGCAATCGCGGCATTTTCCGCCGAGCAAAAACCATCCAACAATCGGCAGATTATCATACGGACGGATTTTATGATTGCATTTTGGACAATGCGACGGCGGCGACGCAATGCTTTCTCCTCGCGGCAGGCGATAAACCACGACATTGAGGAAACTCCCGACCGTCGCTCCGAGCGCCCCAAGCCAAATGATAAGCAGCGTTTCCATCTTATCCGTCCTTATTTATTATTTATTCCCAAACTTCACCGAGTAAGTACAAACGTCTTGATTTCGCAAAGGAACTGAAAATCCGCGTCGTCGGCAAGAATAAAGTTGCTCTTATTTTGCAGGTTCGTCGGATTTTGTTTCTTCCGATTTGGTTTCAGCGGGCGGCGCAGCGAGCGGCGGAGTTTGCGGTTCTGTCGTTTTATTTTCAGAATGAGAATTTTCGGCGGGAGAATTTTCAGAAGTTTGGTTTTCCGGCGCCGTATTTTCGAGTTCGTCTAATAATCCGGGATTAAAACTGCCCGGCGTCGAGATGTTCGTATCCAATTCTTTTGTCGCGTCGGATTCCGGCTCGACGCTCGGCGTTTCAAATTCCGGTTTAAACAAAGCAATATCCGATTTTTGATATTCGCTCAAAAAAATTTGAGTCGCGGCGCTTTTCAATAATTTCAACTGTTTTTCCGCTAATTTAGCATAGACGCCGTTAGGATACTTTTTGCAAATCGTTTCATATTGAACGCCGGCGGCGTCAATATCTTTTCCTTCCCGCAGAGCGGCAAACGATTCGTTTGTTTGTCCAAATCCCCACGTTGCTTGTTCGGCAAGGCGAGGATTTTTTTGCGATTTTTCCATCGCAGATTGATAGAAATTTTGCGATTTCTCCAAATATTTTGTTGCGTCTTCCCGTTTACCGGTATTCAAATTTTCTATTGCCTGAGCGTAATAATAGTCGCCTGCGACAATGCTTATTTGCACGTTTCCTTCGCCGGAAGGATATTTGACCAAATAACCGTCGATCGTTTTATCAAGGTCTTCCGAAGGCGAACCCAGCAAAGTCAAATTTCTTAATTCCACAACGTCGCGTTCCAAACCGGCGCGATTGGACACGGAAAAATTTTTCCAAATCCAAAAGAGCATCAACGCCAACAGCAAGACAAATATCATTCTTGAAATCGTCGCGAAATACGGCTTCAAATGATTGATAGTTTTTTCAAGCCATTGCGCTAAAAGATTTTGCGACGATTGACGACCACGTTCATTTTTCATAAAATTTTTCCTTAACAGCGTTAATTTTTTTGATTTGCCGGATTTTAAAACGACGGCTCAAAAATCCGACATTTAAGACATATAAGTATAAAAATTTCCAACGCTGTCGTCAACCCCAGTCGCCCGTTTGCAAAATCGGAAAGGAATTTTGGAAAACGATTTTTTCATTTTTCCAAGAATGCAGGTCATTTTTTCACAAAATTCCCATGTTTTCTCGCGAAAACACACTACCGGACAAAATTGATCCAAAAATGGAGAATAAACTCAAATTACGACTCAATACGCTTATGCAAACCAGTTGAATTACCGCGCCTGTTGTAACAAGAAGAGCGGTAACTTGGTAGTTTTGGATAACAGTTCTTGCCTTAAATTGGTAAAAGAGTTATTCTTCGGTTAATAGTTGTTCTCTTGTTATTATCCAACTCATTAACTTCAACTTCCCTTTTTTCTCATGTCCGCTTCACGCCCCCCAAATTATCCGACCGATTTGACCGACGCCCAATGGGAACTCCTTCATTCTGTCATTGTTCTTCCCACGGGCGGTCGTCCCGGAACAACCGACCTTCGCCATGTTCTCAACGCCATTCTTTATCAGGCAAAAACCGGTTGCACTTAGCGTATGCTGCCTCGCGACTTTCCTCCCGAAGGAGCTGTCCGCGATTATTTCCATAAATTCAAGCGTAATCACGTGTTATACTCTATTCGCTATCGACACGGCTGTTTCCAAACGACTGAAAATCCGGATTCAATCATGTTTTCATTCGCTTGTAGTATTTCGACCCTAAATTTCCCAAACAATTTTGTAACGCATTCTTAAAATCAACAAACTTTTCGTAATATCGACAATATATTCCGCCGCTCCTTACCCCCCTCTTGACCGACATTATTAAAATTCTAGCATTTCCATTATTCACCTCCTATGGAACTTTATCAATTAACACAATCAGAAATAGCGGCTCTGAAAGCGCTGCATAACACGCTCAAGCGGAAACGAGAAGCTGACCGCGTTAAAGCTGTTTATAGGCTCGGCGCCGGTTATTCCGTTTCCGACGTCGCGTTTATTCTCGACGTTGCCGAAGAAACTGTCCGTTTGTATTTTCAGCGCTATCGGGAACTCGGTAAAGACCATTTTTATCAACTTAATTACACCGGCAAAGCATCATTACTGACAGAACAACAAGAAGAACAACTTAATAGCCAAGTCTCACCAAAAAGTAGGACAGTTTTTTGAATAATTTTTGTCATCGGTTTTATTTGCCATGAGTATAAAAACGCAGTTTACACGATGTTAATCTTCAATAAACTCTCGCACAG
>JAISZO010000408.1 GCA_031269105.1 Planctomycetaceae bacterium
TTTCATCTTTTTTCTCCTTTAATAATTGGAGTTGTTGAAACAAAATTTTGTTTTTACCAACGTTGGCAAAAACGACAATCTCACGGCTTATTGCCGCGTTTTTTCTCATGGTTTTCCCATTCCCGATAACCGCCGCGATAAATCACGACATTGTTATATTTATTGAATTTCAAAAATTGCGCTACTTCATTCGCGTAGCCGCAACCGGAACTCTGACAAAACACAACGATTCGCTGTTCTTTGCTAATTCCCTGCATTTGCCGTTGTCGCTCATCCAAACTGGAATTGATGGAAAGCGTTTTCGCGCCGGGAATCGTTCCGTATTTGTAATCGCGCAGATAACGCGCGTCAAAAATCGGCGCATTTTTTTCTTCGACAATCTTTTGCATTTCCGCAAACAAAATTTCAGGAATATCAACCGAATAATAACGCCGCGTCACTTCCGCCACCGCCGTCGGATTCCGTAAAAAACCGATTTCCGACGTCGCGTGATACAAAACTGCAATCACAAAAATCAATCCCAGAAGACACGCCGTTTGAATGACGCCGTATTTCACACGTAATAATAACGTCGGCGCGGCGGACGGTTCTTTCGACGGGAGCGGTTTTGGGTTTCATGGGAACGATTTTGGGGTTCGCGACAACGATTGGAATAAAATTTGCAAGATTTTTTGAGAAAATACGCTGCTTTGCAAAAAACAACTTGCAAATTCTAACAAACAAAAAACGCTCGTCAAACCTATTTTTCAAGGGATATTTGCTTTTTCAGGGACGACTAAATAACTCCACAAAATATTTTAGATTTTTCGACGTCAAAGCAAAAACCCCGTTGCGCATTTGCGTTTCGGGGTTTTTACTTGCAAAGTAACTAACAGCCGTAAGAAACTCAAGGATAAACCTTTCGCCGCTTACTCGCCTTTAGGAGGACTAAAAAGCATATCGTACTAAAAATTCAATTCGCGTCGTTTTGCCGGGTTTAAGGTCGGCGATTTTTTGTGTTGCCAAATCGTAGGTGTGCCAGTCGGTTCGCCATTGGCTCGCTTCAAGACCTGTCAAAAAATTATCCGTCCAGTTGTAAATTCCGTTCATGAACAACATTTGGTTTTTATCGCGTGCGCTATAAGTATCGTTGCCAATCAGCGCAGTACCGAGAATGTCGTCCATTTTTTCAAAGCAATAACCGGCATTCATCTGAAATTTTTGGGTCGCCTTGAAATTCAAGTTGAGCCATCCGCCCGTTACGTCGGCGGTACGCGGGTCAAGTTTGCTAACTCCCGGCGTAAACAAGTCGATTCCTTGTCCGATAGCCGCAAGCGACGATGAAACGTTTGTTCCGGTATAAAACTCGCTGGTAAAACGGAATCGTTTGGTCAACGGAATCGTCAAATCGAGATTTGCCGCCCAAATTTCGTGACGGCGTTTGTTGAGTCCCGGAGAACCGTAATCGTAAGTTTGTTCGCCGAGCATTCCTGATAATCCCACCGTGTACTGTTGACAATCCGCGTAAGGATTACGTCCAAACGTTACGGCATAACGTCCTTGAAACAGAGGCCAACCGCTATTCGCTTTGCCATACGCCGACGTGAGATAATCAATCGGAACGTTATCGCAGACCGCAATCTGCCAAATCGTGCTAACGTCGGAATCCCATTGACGTTCCCGTTCCAAACGAATTTGCGCCCGCCGATAACCGAGATTGCCGGTGTACGAACCGGGAACGTAATTGATACTTTCCGGCGCTAGCGGCGAAACAACTTCCCATTCCTGACCAATCAACAACCGCACGTCGTCTCGTTTGAAATCGATAAACGCTCTCCGCAACATCAACGCCCCGCGATTTCTCGGACTGCCGTAACTGTAATTTTGAAAATCGACTTCAAACAACGCCGACGTTTTAACCGGCTGACAATACCAATTCCTACTCGGACCGTCAATCTTCACGCCAATTCGCGACGATTTCGGATCAACGTGAAAACCGGAATGTCCGCCGCCGTCGAGATCGGGACTCAACGAATACAACGCAAAATCTCCATTCGCGGTGCGGCTTGTTTCGTAAGACGAACTAACGTTAATGTATCCGTAAGGAGTAATCGTGAACGCTCCTTTACGCCAATTCGATTGCTGCGGAAAGAGACGGTTTTCTTTCAAAATTTCGTCGAGCGTTTCCCGCGTGATATATTCGCCGCCGGAAGTATTCGTAACAATAGGTTCCGCCGTTTCTGCCGCAAATGTTCGTTCCGGCTCTCGCGCCAGCGTTGATTCCGCAACATAATTATAACTCGCCGACGTTTGATATTGAGGAACATACGCTAATAATGTCGGCTCTTGTATCTGCATGGGTTGCGGCATGGGCTGTTGCACGGGAACATAATTCGGCGCCGTTAATTCCGTTGAATTTGCGGGAAACGAGGAATTGACATTGGTTTGATAAAAGTTTTCCTGATAAACGTTTGCCGTATTGATTGGCGCTATTGCGGCGTCTTGCGAAATTTGCCGTTCCGTATTCAACATTCCAACCGTTTCCAACGCCGTTTGTTGCGAGTTCATTGAAACAAAATTTGACGACGTCGAAACGAGAAGCGTCGGATATTCTATTTGTTGCGATTGAACGACGGCATTCGTAATCGGCTTTGTTTGGATATTTTCATTGGTCGGTAAAGACAATTCCGCATAAAGACGACCGCTGGAATTTTTCAAAAGCCGTTTGGGAACGTATTCTTCTTTAACAGCGTTTTCCGTTAGTATTGAGGAAACGGAATTGTCGTTCAAAAGATGGGAATGTTGAACGGCGGAAGTTGTTCCGATGATAGAATTTTCCAGACCATTCATAATACCGGAAACGTAATCCGCTCCAAAACAGAGTCCCGTCAAACAAAAACCGCCCAACAAAAAAGTGGGATAGGAATAACAAATCCGGCGAACAAATTCAACAATTTTTGACATTTTACAAATGCTCCTGCAATGAACACAATAAAAGTAACTTGCGTCTCGCGATCCCTACGATATAAATTTTCAACAAAACTGTAGCAATTGTCTTCTTGACAATAACAAGTATCGTCCTATTCTTTGCGTCATTGCGTACAAACCGCAAAAAGAGACGTCGAAATTTCAACCCCCGCTCATTCAATCCAGATAATAATTAAAATCGACAAAAATAAACTCTCGTTAAAAACGACACATTTTGTTTAATCCAAATATCGCAAATTTTGCCATAAATACTTTTAAAACATCGCGCCTCGGCAATATGTAAAAAATACAATCCTATTAGGACAAATTTAGCCGATTACGCAGACGCAACTCAAATAGACAAATCAAATCCAGTCTTTGGAATACAAAGAAATTTATCAGACAATTTTGGGAATAAGAAAAAATATCGTTCCAGCCCCCCTTTGACGAAAATTTTAATCATGATAAAATCATCTATTAAAGTCCGGCTTTTCCACTTGAGCGTGATTCATAGGGGAATCCGCCCAATATAGAGTCGCTTTTCACAATACAAAATAAAAATAGCGTTTAGGAGAAATTTGCTCATGGCTATCAAAGTTGCAATTAACGGTTTTGGTCGTATCGGTCGTCTTGTGTTTCGCCGGTTGGTAGAACGTCCCGATACTTTTGACGTTGTCGCGATCAACGATTTGACGGACACGAAAACGCTCGCCACGTTGCTCAAATACGATTCCACACACCGTCGCTTTAAAGGAACGGTTGCAAGCGATGACGACAGTTTGACCGTCAACGGCAAAAAAATTCTTATCACCAAAGAAACGGACCCGGCAAAATTACCGTGGAAATCTCTTGGAGCGGAAATCGTTCTCGAAAGTACAGGTCGTTTCACTACGCAAAAAACTGCTGACAAACCGGGCTACGACAGCCATCTCGACGCTGGCGCACGTAAAGTTGTCATCAGCGCGCCGGCAAAAGGCGATAACGTGTTCACTTGCGTTCTCGGCGTGAACGACGATAAATTGACCAAAGATTTTCACTGCGTCTCGAATGCAAGCTGCACGACAAACTGCCTTGCTCCCGTTACGAAAGTGATTTATGAGAAATTCGGTATTGTCAAAGGTTTGATGACGACCGTTCACTCGTACACAAACGATCAGGTTGTTCTTGATATTCCGTACAAAAACATTTATCGCGGTCGTGCCGCCGCAATCAATATGATTCCGACGACAACCGGCGCAGCCGAAGCGGTTGGACTTGTGATTCCCGAAGTGAAAGGAAAATTGACCGGTTACGCTCTTCGCGTTCCGACTCCGACAGGATCAGTGGTTGATCTTGTGGTCGAAACCGCCAAGCCGGTCACGGTCGATGCGGTCAATGCCGCAATGAAGGAAGCCGCCGAAGGTAAACTCAAAGGAATTTTGGATTACAATCCCGACCCTATTGTTCTTGCCGACATTATAGGCGACAGTCATAGCTCAATTTTTGTTCCCGAATGGACGAAAGTTGTCGGCGATAACATGGTCAAAGTTCTTTCGTGGTACGACAACGAATGGGGTTACAGTTGCCGCGCCGCCGATTTGATTGAACGTCTTGCAGGATTTTAATTGGAGCAGCTTTTTCATAGCTGACCTTTCGGCACGCTGTTTTTTATCCAAAAAGCAGCGTGTTTTTCTTGAATGGCTCATTGGCTTTTTCCGCTCGTTCTCTATCAGCGCTTGATACGGCGATCCAAAATACTCGGAAGTTTTGACCGCTTGGGTTCGTCTCGCGAAATGTTTTGCAAACTGAGAAGAGGAGACGAGACGTTGCGTTTGAAATTATGCCATTTTTTATATTCTTCTCATGGTTTTTGTATTCTTCGTGGTACAGAGTAGGTTTTGAAAAATTCCTTCGAGTTTTTCACTCTCCCGACGTCTTCCCGATATGTCGTCATTGATTATAATGACAAGATTAAATCGTCAACTTTTACGATTGCGGCGTGTTTTCCCGACAAATTGCGGGCGTCGGGCGGCGTCGGTTATTTTATGAAAAATCTAACAAAACTCAAAAAATATGTCATTTCCCAACGAAGACGCTCAGACTGTACCGAATCAGAATCAGGAATTTGAAATCCTCCGATTCTGGAAAGAACAAAAGATTTACGATAAATCACAGGAACTGCGGAAAGACGCTCCCGCGTATGTTTTTTACGAAGGACCGCCGACCGCGAACGGTTTGCCGCATCCGGGACACTGCCTGACCCGGGCGATCAAAGATTTGTATCCCCGCTATAAAACGATGCGGGGATTCCGCGTCGAACGAAAAGCGGGCTGGGATACGCACGGTCTTCCGGTGGAGGTCGAGGTCTGCAAAGAACTTGGGATTCATTCCAAAGAGGAAATCGAACAATTCGGCGTCGAACCGTTTGTGCATCGATGTATCGAAAGCGTTTGGCGTTACACAAAACAATGGGAGGAACTCACCGAGCGTATCGGTTTTTGGATTCGGCTCGACGAAGCGTATGTGACGTATCATAAAAGTTATGTCGAAAGCGTTTGGTGGTCGCTGAAAACTCTTTTCGACAAGGGATTGCTGTATCAAGGTTACAAAATCGTTTGGTGGTGGGCGCAGGGCGGAACGGCGCTTTCGTCGGGGGAAGTTGGTCAGGGGTATCGTCAGGTCGCCGATCCGTCGGTGTTCGTGCGTTTCCCGTTATTGGACGACGCAACCGGCGAAAAAACGGAAACCGATCTCCTTGTCTGGACGACAACTCCTTGGACGTTGCCGAGTAATCAGTTTGCCGCCGTTCATCCCGATCTGGATTACGCTGTTGTAGAACTATCGAACGACAAAGGAGTTCCCGACGACCGAAAAATCATTCTTGCCGCCGCTCTTGCGGATTCCATTGCCGCGAAAGTCAAAAAAAAGGCGTCCATCGTAGCGACTTGCAAAGGAAAAGACCTTGTCGGCAAGCGTTATCTTCCGCCGTTCGATTGTTATTATAAAAATCTCGGCGACGTCAAAGGAACATTGAAAAACGGTAAAGAAGAGTATGTTGCCTGGCGAATCACAGCGGCGGATTTCGTGACGATTGATTCGGGAAGCGGCGCGGTGCATGAAGCTCCGGCGTTTGGCGAAGTCGATTTTGATCTTTTGACGGAACAAATCAATCGTTTCGAGCCGGGAACCGGTCCCGAACTCATTTGCGCCGTCGCGCCGGACGGGAAATTCACCGCCGACTTTCCCGATTGTCAGGGACGTTGGGTCAAAGAGTGCGATAAAGACGTCGTTCGCGCCATGAAAGAGAATGGGGTCTTGTTCCATCAGGAGCAATACTTGCATGATTATCCGTTTTGCTGGCGCGCGCCGCAAGACCCGTTGATTCAATATCCGCGCCGCAGTTGGTTTATCCAAACGCAACGTTTCCGCGACAGAATGTTAGAGAACAACGCGAAAATCCATTGGTATCCCGACCACGTTCGAGAGAGGCGGTTCGGCAACTTTTTGGCGTCGAACATCGATTGGGCGCTGTCGCGCGAGCGTTATTGGGGAACGCCGCTTCCGATTTGGGTTTGCGAACAGACCGGATATCGGGAAGCGATTGGAAGTTATGAAGAGTTGCTCCAAAAGCCGGGCGCGACCGGTCGGGAAATCTGGGAGAATGCAAAGAAAGCGAATCCCGATTTGTGCGACGATCTCAAAGTGCATAAGCCGTACATTGACGCGATCACTTACGATTCGCCGAAAGCGAAAGGAGCGCGGATGCGCCGCGTTCCCGAAGTCATTGATTGCTGGTACGATTCCGGCGCTATGCCGTTTGCGCAATGGGGTTATCCGCATCAACAAGATTCGTCGAAACGTTTTGCCGATCAGTTTCCCGCCGATTTTATCAGCGAAGCGATTGACCAAACGCGCGGCTGGTTTTACAGTCAGCTTGCGATTAGTACGTTGATGTTCGGAAACGACGAATCGAAAACGTTGCAATCCCAACAGCCGCAACTTCAACCGTTTCCGCATCCGTTCAAAAATTGCATCGTGTTGGGATTGATGCTTGGCGAAGACGGTCAGAAGATGTCGAAAAGTTTACGCAACTACCGCGAACCCAAAGAGATTTTCGACAAGTACGGCGCGGATGCGTTGCGTTGGTATTTTTACGCCGTGCAAACGTCTTGGACTTCGATTCGTTACAGCGAAAAAGCGATTCGGGAAAGTATGCCGAAATTCCTTTTGAAGTTGCGAAGCGTTTGGGGATTCTTCAAAATTTACGCCGATATTGACGGATTCAATCCCGCGCAATCCGTCTCTGCCGCAATCTTGAAACGCGATGCGGGAGAACTCGCGCCGCAATCGCTTTCCTGTTCGCCGACTTATCGACCGGTCGCGCAACGCGCCGAATTGGATCGTTGGATGATTGGCGAACTGCACGAGACAATTCGGTCGGTAACGGAGTTGATGGACGCTTACGATCATTTCAACGCGTGCGCGAAAATCTCGCAATTGACCGACTCGCTTTCCAATTGGTACGTGCGCCGCAGCCGCGACCGGTTTTGGAGCGGCGAAGAATCCGGCTCGAAAGCGGACGCTTATTGGACGTTGTACGAATCGCTTTTAACGCTTGCGAAATTGATTGCGCCGTTTGTTCCGTTTCTTGCGGAGGAAATGTGGCGTTGGCTTGCCGTAAGATATTTCGGAGAAAACGCGGCGGAAAGCGTGCATCTCTGTCGTTATCCGCAGGCGGACGTTTCGCTCGTCGACAACGATTTGTTGCGTCAAATGTCGCTTGCCCGCGATATTGTTTCGCTCGGACACAATGCGCGGATGGGAGCGCAAATCAAAGTGCGTCAACCGTTGCAATCGGTGGAAATCGTTTTGGCGGACGCTTCGCAAAAACCGGCGATTGAACGTCAGAAAGATTTGATTCGTCAGGAGTTGAACGTCAAGGAAGTGCGTTTTATTGACAAAGCGGACAAGTATATTACTTATTCCGTTTTACCTGATTTTAAGAAACTCGGACCGAAACTCGGCAAGCGGTTGCCCGAAGTCAAAAAACTTCTCAACGACGCCGACGGCGGACGCCTTCTCGCCGAATTGGAACGAAACGGCAAAGTCGCGTTACAACTTTCCGGCGTTGCGGAAGAGATGAAGAACAACGCGATAAAATTAAAGACGAATACGAAAGATTGGAAGAACGGCGCGGCGGAGTTGAAAGACGACGCGGCAAAGTCAAAAGGAAGTACGACGTTACCGGAAAACAATGCGGCGGGATTGACGGACAACGTTGTCGAATTGACGTCGGAAGAAATTCAAATTCGTTTGCAGGCAAAAGACGGCTGGGCGGCGGCGCACAGTCCGTTATGCGTTGTCGTTCTTTCGACGGAATTGAATGAAACGCTTTATGCCGAAGGGCGCGCGCGGGAGTTAGTGCGTTTTATTCAGGATCGCCGCAAAGAACTCAACTGCGACTACACCGACCGTATCCGCGTTGGTATCGTCGCCGACGCAACAAACTTAACCGCCGACTCGTCAAACTTAATCGCCGCCGTTGTTCAATTTTCCGATTACATTAAAGGCGAAACGCTTGCAATTGAACTCTCGACAAACGCAATCGCCGACGTCGAAGGCGCGACATTAAATGTTGATGGAGAAGATGCGAGGTTGTTTGTGGAGGTGGTGAAATAAAAATATTTTGCGTTAAATTATTTTGAGTTGAGATTTTAATTGTCATCATTTACGCTGTTTTTTATTCTCAAGTTTAATGACTTTGCGAGAAAATATCGACAGCAAAGGAAAAGTAATGCCGCTAATTCAATTCAAGGGGAAAACATTTGTTCAGAATTATCATTTGGTGGCGAAATGTCATCAATTGACGCCAAAGAAATTTGTTGAAACGAACAGAAAAAATGGATAATTATTATTCAAATCCAAATAACGACCCGCGAGGAGTTTGGACGTCCAGCGATGACTGTAAAAACATATTCTAAAGAGTAGGATTACGAAATCGCCGCTCCTACGGGGAAAAATATCAAACCTACTAAAGGACGTTATTGGTTTACGTCAAAAACAAATTTTCAAAAATTAATTGATGATATACTTAGTCGTTCCTGAAAAAATAAACTCTCTCTTTTTTCAGGGACGACTCAATAACGATTCAAAAAAACGGAAAGCTTCCGTTTCCGCAATCAACAAGACCGAAACCGTGTTTTCAAACCGTAAGATTGAAGTCTTTCCGATAATCAACTCAAAAAGCGTCGGCGTCGGAATAAGTTTTTCAAGATGATCCGAACTCAAAATAAAAAGGAATTGATTAACAATTATAAAACATCAACATCAGCGGCAAAGCCGCGACAAAAAACAGCGCTTTGTCGGCTCTTCGTAGGAATTGCCCTCAAATCTTCATAAGGAAACTTCTGAAAAAAATTTTCTTATGGACTGTGATTTTTGTATTGGTCGAGCAAGTCGTTGACTTCTCCCTTTAATTCCAACAAACGATGATAAATGGATTGAAGCGGTTGTTCGTCGTCTTTTTTTATGAGATTAGCGTTGACTTTGGAATCTTTTTTTTTTGCGAGAGGTTGCCTTTGTTGTTTTGATCGAAGCGGTCGTTGGGGTTTATTCGAGGAATGACGAATGCGTTGCGCGGTTAATGTTTGTTTGAGTTCGTTGACTTGCCGCATTTTATCGCTCAAAATATGGAGAATAATTCCCAGCGCTAAACAAAATAATCCTATCGCGAAAAGCGGAATCCCATAAATCGTCCAACTCTTTGACGCCGTGAAAAACGCGCGAAGAAAAATCATCGTTCCGCATGCCGCTCCGATCCAACCGACAAGCGTCAAAATCGCTCCGAAATTGGACGCAAGCCGCATCGTCGATTCGCTTTCGTATTGGCTTAACCATTTCCAAGAAATCATCGGCGCAACGTTGTTTTCTGAAACGTCTTGACGCAAGCGCTTGTCTCGACGCCGAATTTTGCGAGCGATACGTTTGAGTTTCACGTGCGGCTGATGGTAGGTTAGGGGCGATTGGCGTTTGGAACGAATCGGTATAACCATCGGCTCTTCCTGAAACGATTCCATTTGATAAGAAACGAGAGTAGAATGAGATGGATTTTCATCGTCCCTTTGCTTTTTGTATGTTTTTACCAAATCCGAAATTTTATCATCTAATCCATTTTTTCGTTTTTGTTTTTTTATATTGTTTATTCTATCGGCGTCTTCTTTTTTCTCTAATTTATTATATCTTTGTTCCGGTTCGTAGGGCGGAAGTTCGTTGGATAAATCGTTTGGGAGTTCATATTTTTCACTCAAAGCAAACGGCTCGTTACAAATCGCTTTCGCTGAAAAAGGAATCGGACTCGTTGCGAGGTCATGTTCGATTTCCGCACGAATTTTTTCCAATTCCTTCAGAAGCGAAACGGAATCATTTTCATTCGCTGATGAAGATTTCGCGTCGCCGTTTGTCAAAAATGGGCTTAACATCTTTGGTATTCGCTATTTATAAATCGTCATGATAAGAATAACGCATTCTTTTTTTCTTAAAAAAATTACGCAGATTGTTAAGAAAATCGTCATATTTCCCCTTTCATCTCGACTGAAAAGATGGGAACTTTTGAATAAATGGAAGATTTCCCGCCTTTTAGCATGAAGTAGGCAAAATTGGGCAAGACGCTCTCATAAAAATCCATCTTGACGTCAAATCGCGCGATTGAGTATAATCATCTGTTAAAAATCAATCGAAATCGAAAGAAACGATTCACTTAAATTTAAAAAGGATTTTATTATCAAATCGCGTTTGCAAACTCTTTGGCGCAACATCAAAGGAGCGTTTTTTATCGGAATTACGATTTTTGCAGTCGTTGCCGTGTATTCTTACAGAAACATGGATTCTCAACTACGGAGATACGCTCAAAATCAGCTTTCCGCAATGCTGCCGTTGACGTCTTGTGAAATTCAATCCGCGCAACTTATTCCGTCAAAAGGAATCGTGTTACGCGGAATACGTCTTGCCGCGCCGGATGAATTTGGAAATAAGCAAATCGTCGTCGAAATTCAGGAAGCGTTTCTCGCCTGTCAGGTGGATTTGCAAACGGTTCTTCACGGACATATCAATCTGGAAAAAATTATTTTACGCAAAGCTGTTTTTCATTTTATCCTCGACAAATCAGGACAATTGTTTGCGTTGGACAAAATCAGCGATTTTCGTTCTTCGGGAAAGACGCCGTGTCCGGTGGAAATCCTTGAGAGCGATCTTGTGTTTTCGGATATGCGAAAACCGGAGATGACGCCGCTCTTGTTTTCGGGATGGAATTTTCAAATCACTCCTCCTGATTCTTCTCAAACTTCTCGTTCTATTGATTCCCACGAAATTCACTGGCTGATCGCGGGAAAATTGTCTCACGCAAAAATTAAAGAGATGGCGTTTGACGCAAAGTTTGCCCCAAAAACGAAAAATCTTTCTTTAACCGGACATGCAAAGCAGTTTCTAATTGACCAAGAGTATTTGTCTTACTTCCCAAAATTCACGCTTTCAGGAAAATCGCCGGAAGCGTTACAAGCAAAGGCGAATTTTGAATTTCAAGCGGAATACGACAAAAAAAAATACGAATCGCTTGCGTTTCAAACCGTGTTTCACGTTCAGGGAGAAATTTACGACGGGAACGTTTTTTTTCCTTTAGTAATACGTCATGCGATTTCCGACGTCCATTTGCGGTTTGACGCAACGCACGACTCGCTTGCGATTACCGACGTTTCGGCAGTCAGCGGGGAATCTCGTCTGCAATGTTCTTGGCGGCAGAACGGTTTCGCTCCGCTTCGTCAGGCGAAATTGGGAATCCAGGTGACCGACTTTCGATTTGATAAAAAATTTCTTCCGTCGCTGTCGCCGTATCTGCCCGACAAATTTCATCGCGCGATAAACGATTTGGAAACGGAAGGCGTCGCGTCGCTCAATACGATTGTTACGTTTGACGGAAACCGATGGGCGGTAAACAAAGCGTCGTGCGAGCTTTCTCATTTTGCGGTAACTCACGCGAAATTCCCGTATTTACTGGATTATCTGAACGGTACGATTGTCGTCGAACCGAAAGAAACGGTCGCGGAAAACGGACGCCGTACCATTCGGGAAACGCTGACGCTTCAACTCGCTTCCGTTACGCAGAAAATCCGTCTTTTCGGAGAGATGTTTCAAATCGCGTCCGAACCGTTTGGACGGCTTGAAATTACCGGAGAAAATATTCCGATTAACGATAAACTCCTTGCGGCAATGGCGCATGAGCAAAGGAATATCGTCGCTTCGCTTCATGCCGACGGAAATTTCGACGCGAAGTTTGATATTGTTTTTTCGGGACGCAATCAACCGACCGCTTACACGCTGCAAATCGCTCCGCGAAATTGTTCGATGCGTTATGAGAAATTCCCGCTGCAACTTAAAAATATTTGCGGAATCTTTTCGATGCAAAACGGAAACTGGGCGTTCCAGAATTTGCGGGCGGAGAATCATTCGGCGGTTTTGATGGGAAACGGACGACTTTTTCTCGATGAAAAAGACGGTCAATTTTCATTGGATATTTCCGCGAGCGCTTTGGAGTTGAATAAAGAATTGACGTCCGCTTTTGAAAATGAAAGTCATCGGGAATTAATCTCGAATCTGAATATAGCGGGCGAAGCGGACGTTGCGTTAAAGATTCAATACTTGATTGCGTCGAAGCAATTAAACATCGAATTTGACGCGGAAACGAATCCGAAAGTAACGACGATTAAACCGTCGGTTTTTCCGTTGCCGTTGGAAAAGGTAACGTGTCGCGTGCAGTATCGGAATGGAAACGTTGAAGTGCGGAATTTTCGCGGACGTAAAGGAAATTCGTCGATTTACGCGGACGTCTATTGTTTTTTTCGTCCCAACGGCAGTTGGGTGACGTCGCTTGACAATATTCTTATCGACCGCGTGGAACATGATACGGAACTGACGCGAGCGTTGCCGCCGGATTTGCAGACGTTCGTAACGCAAATGCAGCTTACCGATCCGGTAACGCTTCGCGGTTCGCTTTGTTTTCAGAAAGACGCGGCGGCAAATTCTCCGCTCCGTTCTTATTGGAATCTTGGCGTGATTTGCCATCAGAACAGCGCAAACTTTGGAGTGGCGTTGACCAATATTTGCGGCAAAATCAATCTGATTGGCAAAAACGACGGAAAGCAAAACACGCTCTGCGGAGAGTTGGAACTTGATTCCGTGAATTACGGCGATTATCAATTCACGAATTTTCGCGGACCGTTTTCGTTTGATAAGAATCAAATTACGCTGGGATACGGTTCGTTGGCGTATGTTATTCCTGATCGTCGTTATCAACCCGTAAGCGCAAGTATTCCTGCAAAAAACAACTCGGAAATCGTTCCCGCTTCTTTTGCGCACAGTGCGGCGCAAAATCCCGCGTCGTCGGCTTTAACGATTTCTGTCGTTCAAGAGCCGATTTTGTTGTCGCTTCTGTTTTCGCCCGATCGGAAAGCGGAACGGCAAATGACCGCGCAAGTTTACGGCGGATATGTCGTTTTGAGCGGTCATATTTTTCTGCAACAGGGAATTTCTTATCGGTTGCAGTCTCAGTGGAACGACGTCAATTTGGAAACGATGACGCAAGAAACGTTTGCCGACAATCCGTTTCGAGGAAAGTTGTCGGGAAAAATGACGCTGGAAGGCGGAAAGAGCCGCGAGTCGATGAAAGGAGAAGGAACGCTTTCGCTGCGGGAGGCGGATATTTATAAATTACCAACGATGCAGAAGATTATGAAACTTCTTCGGGTTCGCAGTTCCGACGACGACCAAAGCGCTATCAATTCGAGCGATATTGCATTTTCGCTGCATGGAAACGACGTAACGCTTTCCGACGTAAAAATGGACGGAAGTCTGCTTGGCTTGAGCGGTTCTGGAGAAATGAATTTAGAAACAACGGCGCTCCGTCTTCATCTTGGAACGCGGCTTGGCGGCAACAAATCGCGGGCGTTTCCGTTTGTCAATCTATTTAATACGTCTGTTGATACGATTTCTCCGATGCTGACGGTTGAAGGAACGCTTAAAAACGGCGACTTATTGGTTTACAATCAAACGTTGTCTCATGTTCGCTCGATGCTTAATTCTCAACAAGACGCTCAACAATCCAAACGACCGGTTCGGGATTTCTTCAAAAACGCCTTTCAATAAAAGTCAAAGGAACGAAGAATCGCAACGTTTTTTTAAGGTTCTAGGTTCCAGATACCAGGTTACAGGGTTGATTTTCAACACTGGCGTCTGGAACCTGTAACCTATCTTGAATATCAAAACGAAATAAGTACAATATCTCTTCAAGTGTTGAAATTCCCTCGCGTTGCCGGAAAACCCAACAAGTTGTTTTGGGCGTTTCCCAGAGACACTGGGGGATTTACTAAAGCCGTTGGAGCGTGTTCCGACGGCGGCGGACGTTTCGTCCAAAAAGTTTTCAACACGAAAAAAGTAGGGACAAGGCATGCCTTGCCCCCTACTGGTATCTGGTACCTGAACCCTGGCGCCTCGTATGTAACTTTTCGCTTTATTTATCTTATTCATCATTTTTTCAAGAAATAAAATGTTGCTTGATCGAAGTCGCCAATTATTAGACCGCACGCTTTCCGGCGAGCGGCTTTCGGAAAACGACGCTTTATTTCTCTACGAAAACGCCGATTTACAGCGCCTCGGCGAGGCGGCGGACGCTCTTACGCAAAAACGTCATCCCGAACCGTTTCGGACGTACAACATTGAACGAAACGTCAATTATACGAACATTTGCGCGAGCGGCTGCCGGTTTTGCGCGTTCTTTCGCAAGCCGGAAGACGACGCGTCGGGCGAACAAATCAACGCCTCGCAACCGCGTTACGTCATGTCGATAGAAACGCTACTCGATAAAATTCAAGAGACCGTCTCGCTCGGCGGAAATCAGATTTTATTACAAGGCGGATTGCATCCGTCGCTGCCGCTTGAGTGGTATGAAGATTTTCTTCGCGCCGCCAAACGTCGTTTTTCGCAGGTCAATCTGCACGGATTCAGTCCGACGGAGATTGTGCATTTTGCAAAGTTATCGCGTTGTTCGACGCGGAAAGTTCTGGAACGCTTACGCGCGGCGGGACTCGGCAGTTTGCCCGGCGGCGGCGCGGAGATTTTGGTCGATCGTGTTCGACGGCAAGTCAGTCCGAACAAAGCAAGCGCCGACGAATGGCTCGACGTTTGTCGGACGTGGCACAAAATGGGCGGACGCGGCTCGGCAACGATGATGTTTGGACATGTCGAAACGCGCGCGGAACGGATTGAACATTTGTCGCGTTTGAGGAATCTGCAAGAAGAAACCGGCGGATTTACGGCGTTTATTTGCTGGACGTTTCAATCCGGCAATACGCGGTTATCGCATTTGCCGAAACTTTCCGCCGACGAATACTTGCGAATGCTTGCCGTGAGCCGCTTGTTTCTCGATAATTTTGCGAACTTGCAGGCAAGCTGGGTGACGCAAGGAATGACGATTGGCGCGAAATCGCTGCATTACGGCGCAAACGATATGGGAAGCATTATGATCGAAGAAAACGTCGTCGCCGCCGCCGGAACAGTTTTCCGCACCAACGAACAAGAAATCCGCGCCGCAATCGAATCGGCAGGATTTTTCCCACAACGGCGGAACGTTTTTTATGAATTGACGTGATTGTTATTTTCGCGGCGACCGCTTGCCGCATATCAACAAACAATTCTTATTCGCAACGCTTTTTACGCCGTCGTTTCATCGCGGGAAAATAAGAAATTCGGGCGAATACGCACGATCATCTGGAGAGCAAAACCGGTAACAAATCCTTCAATGAACATAAGCGGCACGTAAAGAATTATTATCATATGCGAAGCGAATGCGAATCGTTGATGACTTTCCCATAAAATGCCGGCAAGCAGTAAAGCGCTTCCGGCTACCGCAAGAAAACCGGCAAGAAAACCGTAAACAAACGCCATGTTTTTATGTTTGGCAAGTAGCGGACGCAATATCATTCCCAACGACATTGCGGGATAGGAAATCACAAAAATATTGGCTGCCAAGCTGCCGTATCCGCCGAAACGAAACAAAAACAATTGCAATAGCAATGCGATTGTTACGGCAATTGCGGCTTTACGTCCCAGTACCATCCCAATGAATCCCGTCAACATAAGATGTTGCGACGTTGGACCGATAGGAATATGAACGACTGTCGAACCGACAAAAAATACGCATGTCATCAGAGAAATTTTAGAAATTTCCGATGGACGAATTTGCCATAACGATACGGCAAGCGTACCTGCGCCGGCGAGCGAAGCGGCTGCAATAAGCGGAAGCGATAAAACGCCGTCGGAAATGTGCATTGTCTTTTTTCTAAAAATTAAAGTCTTGCGGACGCCGTGTCTTTGCGAAACAAATTCTGTTGCGGCGAACTCTCTTCTATGATACAATATTACCGCGAATGAATCAACGCATTCGTTTGCTCGTCATTCTCAACGTTTTCCCTTTTTATTTTTTATGTACAAAACTTTACGCCAATGTACGGACGATTTGTTGCGGACGGGGCAAATGGTTCGCGTAACGGAGCCGGTGTCGATGCGGTTGGAAGCGGCAGCGATTCAGCGGCGCGTATTTGAAGCAAACGGTCCAGCGCTTTATTTTGAGCGTCCGGTGAATCCCGACGGCGAATGCCGATTTCCGGTCGTGTCGAATTTATTCGGCGCTAGGGAACGAATGCGTTACATTTTTCGGGACGCGATCGAACCGCTCAAAGAAATTCTCTCCGCAGGCGTTGATCCGCAATCGATGTTCGCGGCGGTTTTCGCGTCGAAATCACGAATGGGTTTGCCGTCGTTTCGCAAGATATTTCGGCTTGCGAAAACCGCGTGGCGCTCAAGACCGAAAATCGTTGGACGCGCGCCGGTTTTTCAAAATCGCATAAAAATCAGCGATTTGCCGCAGCTTGTCAGTTGGAAAGATGACGGAGGAGCGTATATCACGTTGCCGCAGGTTTACACCGAACAGCCGTCGCGCCCCGGCGTTTGGCGCTCGAATCTCGGAATGTACCGCGTGCAGATTTCCGGCAATCAATACAAGCCCGACGAGGAAGTCGGCTTGCATTATCAGATTCATCGCGGCATTGCGAATCATCACGCGGAAGCGATTCAACGCGGCGAGCGGTTGCGGGTCAATATTTTTATCGGCGGCGCGCCGGCGATGACGGTTGCGGCGGTGACGCCTCTTCCCGAAGGAATGAGCGAACTCATGATCGGCGGAATGTTGGGTGGTCGTCGGATTCCCATGACGTATTACAATTCTCAATCGTCGAAAGATTGTTTCGACGAGCCGTTTTCGTTATCGCTTCCCGTTTACGCGGACGCGGATTTTTGCATTTCCGGTTATCTTGACGCGAACCGCGTTTTGCCGGAAGGACCTTTCGGCGATCATCTTGGTTATTACAGTTTGACGCACGATTTTCCGGTGATGAAAGTGGAGAACGTTTGGCGACGGAACGACGCGGTTTATCCGATGACCGTTGTGGGGCGACCGCCGCAGGAAGATTCGATGTTTGCGGAGTTCATTCACGAATTAACGGGCGATGTGATCGCGAAAAAAATACTCGGCGTAAAAGCGGTTCGCGCGGTGAACGAAGCGGGCGTGCATCCGCTTTTGTTTGCGATAGGTTCGGAACGTTACGCGCCGTATCAGTCGCGCAAACGCGCCGCCGAGTTGTTGACGACGGCTCATGCGTGTCTTGGTTTCGGACAGCTTTCGTTGGCGAAATTCGTATTTCTTGCGGCGGAAGAAGACGCGCCGTCGATGAGCGTCAACGACACGAAACGTTTTTTGACGCATATTCTTGAACGAATCGACACGGAACGCGATTTGCATTTTACGACGCAAACGACGTGCTACACGCTGGATTATACCGGCGGCGAATTGAATCGCGGATCGAAACTTGTGATTGCGGTTGTCGGTTCGCCGAAACGCGAACTCGCGACAGACATGAGCGAAATTCGTTTGCCTCATGGTTTTTGTCAACCGCGAGTCGTTCTTCCCGGCGTTTTGACGGTACAAGCGACACCGGAATTTTCGTCGCGGTCGTTTGCGGAATTTTACGACGCTTCCGCGCCGATCAATCGTTTTCCGATGATTGTCATTGTTGACGATTCGGATTTTGCGTCGGCGTCGCTTCGCAATTTTTTATGGACGACGTTTACGCGATGCGATCCGGCGGAGGACGTCGATGGAATCAACGTTCTTCCTGCGCAAAAACATTGGGGCTGTCGCGGCTCGCTTATCTTCGACGCGCGTCGAAAACCGCATCACGCGCCGGAACTCGTCGAAGACGCAAATGTTGTCAAACGTATCGAGCCGATTGTCGAGAAAATTCTCGTCCGAAATTCCCGCGCGGGTTGAACCGTCGCCGACGCTCCGGACTGCCATTTTGACAGGTTTTGGAAAGCGCCTCTCGCCTTCCCGTGCGCGGGTCGCGTGCCTTCTAAGACGAGTACCTCGCGCCTTCCAAGACAAGTGACCGGCGCAGGGGGCTGCGCTCGACTAGCGCAAAATTCCCCTCCAGTGGAGGGGGGGCGGGCGGCGCAGCCGACGACGGGGTGGTTCCACCCACACACGGGCGGGTGCGAGGCAACATACGCCACGGGCAACCTTTTTTGGCTGATAAAGAACGGCGTTGAGAATCCGGCGAAGGTCTGTCGTTCCGGGACGACAGACCGTAGGAGAATAACTCTTTTGCCAATTGAATACAAAGCTTTATCCAAAGCTACCAAGCTACCGCTCTCCCTGTCAGGCGGACTACGTTGAAAATCTGCTTTTTCGAGTTTTCTGTCGTCCCCCTTCAAAAAAAATAAATTTAGGATAGAATAGCGGTTTGTGTTGTCTTTAAGCGTCGGTTATCAATGAATCGGCATGAGGCAATTGGAAAATCTCTCTAACTTTTATGATGAGGAATGAAAATGCCCAAAATGAAAACTCACAAGGGCGCCAAAAAACGTTTTGTCGTTTCCGCGACCGGAAAAGTAAAACATAAACACGCAGGAACCGGACATCTTGCCTGGCGAAAAACAACCAAACAACGGCGGCAGCTTCGCGGAAGTTCGTCGCTCAATTCCGCCGACGCAAGACGTATTGTATTGGCGTTAAGTCCGGGAAAATAATTGTTGCAAAAATGTTTGAGCGATTGTCGTTACTCAAACTTTTGGCGTCAATTAACGACAATGAATATTTATTGACGCAAAAATATTTTCGACACGACGAAACGGGCGGGAGTAAACGTTGCGTAATAATGAATGAACAGAAAGATTTGTTATATGCAAGGCCTTGATTTCGTAAGAACTAACATTCAGAATAAGGTATAAAAATGAGAATTAAATTTGGAACGGCACGCCGGCGAAGTAAAAATCGATTGTTTAAGCGTGCCAAAGGTTTTCGAGGCGGACGAGGGAGTTTACTTCGGACAGTTAAGGAAACGATCATTCGGGCGGACGCTAACGCAACCCGCGACCGTCGTTTACGGAAACGTGATTTTCGTGCGCTTTGGATCACTCGCATCAGCGCCGCTGTAAAAATGCGAGGTTTACGTTATAGCGAATTTGTTCACGGTTTGAAACTCGCTAATATTACGCTCGACCGTAAATCCTTGTCGCAATTGGCGATAGATGATCCAACGGCTTTTGACGCAATTGTTGAGATTGTCAAAAAAACGAAAAAACAATAAAAATAAATATTTCATAAACATTCCGTAGATTTGATGGTTAAAAACGTCAAACTACGGTTTTTTATAAAAGACGTTTTTCCATGAATTATCTAACCCGAAGTTCCAGCGTTTGAATGACAAGCTATTTCGCAACTCTATGAATACCAACAACTTACATTAAAATCAAAATTCCGTTTGTACTAAATCCGTACCTATTTTGGAAAACTTCACCCCTTCTGACCGCGAGGCGATTGAAGTACTTAGTCGCCCCTGAAAAAAAGACCTTGTTTATTTTACGATTTTTTTTGGCGATCTGAATGTTTGGCAAGGCGGTAACGAAGGCGGCGAGTTGATGAAAAGCGGCGATCAATCGACAAAAGTATCCGTAAATCTTTGTAAAGTACGAGTAACTCCTTGTAAAAATAAAGCGCGCGG